>JBHHXU010000053.1:0-8588 GCA_046757185.1 Thermodesulfobacteriota bacterium | reverse complement strand
AGGACACGTCTACCTGGAGGGAACGGCTCTCCCATACAAAACCGGGTGAGGGGCGCTCGGGGGTAAGGCTTGTTCTATTCCTGATTATCACCCTCCTGGCCGGGGCGGCCCTCAAGTTCCTCCCCCCCGAGGGGGGTGGGAGGCGCTCCCGGATGGAGGAGCCGACCATCGTGGATGCAAGAGGGGTCGGGACAAAGATGATTCCCAACGAGAACTGGAAGGCGGAGTGCGCCAGCGCCTGCCACGGGGCATTCCATCCGACACTCCTCCCCGCCGCTTCATGGAAGCGGATTGTCGCCGGCCTGGAGGACCACTTCGGAGACGACGCTTCACTGGACGATGAGACGACCGGGGAGATACTGGCCTTCCTCCTCTCCGCCTCGGCGGAGCGCTCCAGAACAGAGGCATCGCGAAAGATATTGCGCTCCATAAGGAAAGGTGATATTCCTGCGAGAATCACCGATACCCCCTACTGGATACGGAAGCACCGGGAAATAGGGGACGACGTCTACCAGAGGGAGGAGGTTGTCAGCAAGAGCAACTGTGTCGCCTGCCATCCCGGCGCGGAGGTAGGTTCCTTTGAAGATGAAGATATCCATATTCCAGAGCCCAAGAGAGGAGGAGAAAAGGTACAATGAGTTTATCAAAGTATTGTGTCATTGCCCTGCTGCTGTTTCCGCTACTGGTTATCGGGAGCACGTCTCACGCAGAATCGGGAAAGCTCAACCCATCCATGGAGGAGCTTCTCACGTCGTACCGTTCAGAGGCACAGAAGGGGGATCCCGGCTTCAAGGGGTTCAGTGCCGATGAGGGGAAGAAGCTCTTCACCATGACGAGGCGCCACTCTAAGAAAAAGAAGGAGCGTTCCTGCACCACCTGCCATACGAAAAACCCGACACACGAGGGGAGAACCCCCGTCGGCAAGACTATCAAACCTATTGCACGTTCGGCAAACAGCGACCGCTTCACCGACCCGAAGAAGGTTGAGAAGTGGTTCAGGCGAAACTGCAAATGGGTCCTCGAAAGGGAGTGTACAGCTAAGGAGAAGGGCAATTATATCACCTTCATGTTATCTCAGTAGAGAGTTAAAAAAATTTCCAGTAATTTGGAGGGGAAAAAGAGGAGGCAATAAATGAAGACAAGAAAATTCTTACTATTTTTCATTGCAGGTCTCTGTCTCACCGGTCTCGTGACATCGACGTTCGTCTTTGCCAATGGTGATGGCGACGATGATCACGGTGAGCGGTACGAGCACCGTGACCGTCATGATAAGAGGCATCATGAAAGACGCACGGGAGAGTACCGCCAAACCAGGCGTTTCCTCCCCCCCGTCGATAACGCCCTCTATAAGGAGGAGTGCGGATCGTGCCACTTCCTCTACCTCCCCGGTCTCCTCCCCGCGAAGGCGTGGGAAAACATCATCAGGGGCTCAGAAGACCACTTTGGAGAGGACCTTGCTCTCGATGAGAAGACCGTTTCCGATCTCATTGCCTACCTGAAGGCCAATGGGGCGGAGACAACAGGCGCGAAACGGTCCGTCAAGATCATGAGGAGTCTCGGGTCGAAGGTACCTGAGAGGATCACCACCATCCCCTATATCAAGCGGGAGCACCACGGGATAAGCGCTAGAGTGCTCAAGCGTAAGGCAATCGGAACCCTTTCGAATTGCGGCGCATGTCATCGAACGGCGGAGCGGGGCATCTTCGAGGAGGACGACATCGTCATTCCGAAGTAAGAGCAACGGACTGCGTCCCACCTAGAATCTCGTCAGTGAGAGAGGCCCTCCTCAATGGCCTCTCTCACTTTTGCAATCAATTCACCCTCCTTCATTCCAACGGGGTCAATCTGATGTCCGATGACCACCCTCACCCGGGCGGGTCTTATGAGGAGACTCCCCTTCTTCAGAATGTCCAGCGTCCCCGTAATCGACACGGGGACCACCGGCACACCGCTCTTCAGGGCGAGGAGAAAGCTGCCCCGCTTGAAGGGGAGGAGCCGGCTGGTGGTCCCCCTCGTCCCTTCGGGAAATATGACGACCGAGACCCCCTCCCGCTTCACCTTCTCCGCGGCCCTCTCGATGCTCCGGTAGGCAAGTGAGGCGCGCCCCCTGTCGATACTGATGTAACCGGCAAGGCTCATGGACCAACCGATAATCGGTATCCTGAAGAGGCTCTCCTTGGCGATCCACCGGAACTGGAGGGGGAGGTACGCTTGAAGAACGAGGATATCGTAGGCGCTCTGGTGGTTTGACGCCAGGACAACGGCCCCCTTCGGGATATGCTCCACCCCCTCCATCTCCACCCTGACGCCGCTCAGGGCGAGGAGTATCCTCATCCATAACCTCCCGATATGATGGACGGTGTTTCCGCTCCGATCAAAGGGGAGGGAGAGGAGGACACCGACAAAGAGGATAAGGGTCACCGGGAGTCCCGCCACCCAGAGAAAGAGGGTCCTGAAAAGCATCGTGATGATAGTACACTCACCAAAGTCGTGAAGTCAACCCTGCGGCATCCGGTGGTTCTGTAAACTCACCATCCCTCGAAACATCTCGACCGGAGCCAAGGGACTCAGGAACCCTGAACGAATGATGTAGACCCAAATCCACACGTCTCATCGGAGAACAAAGGCTGTTAAGAAAAGTTTGCGCCGATAAATCGGCGCGAACGGTCGACCTCCAGAGTTATGCGGTGGATTTGGGTAGAGAGGAAGGGTTGACTCTGAGCGGTGCCGGTGATACAGTTATCCCCGCTTAATAGAAAATGGATTGCGGGCTAATATAGAGAATCTCTATTAAAGGAGGGGGGTTATGGCAGGTGTCAACAAGGCAATACTTGTCGGGAACCTCGGTGCGGATCCTGAGATACGGTACACGCCGAGCGGTACGGCGGTCACCAACTTCAGGATCGCCACGAGCGAGACACGAACCAACAGGGAGGGACAGAAGGAAACAAAGACGGAATGGCACAGAATCGTCACCTTCGGAAAACTCGCCGAGATATGCGGCGAGTACCTCGCCAAAGGAAAACAGGTCTATATAGAGGGGCGGCTCCAGACGAGGAGCTGGGACGACCGTGACGGCAACAAGCGGCAGACGACCGAAATCGTCGCGAATGTCATGCAGATGCTCGGGAGGGCCGGTGACCAGGGAGAGGTTCCACAGGATTCAACCGCCTCAGAGGGTACTCAGCCCCCCCCCATCGAGGACGATGTCCCTTTTTAAGACGCTTCTCACTTCAACAATCGTATAGGGGAGTGCGTTGCGGGGCGATCTATCAAACATCTGCTCCGGCACGATCCCTCTATGACAACGCTATCCACCTGTTGCCGTCCTGCTCAAGGAGGGAGTCGGCCTCCGGCGGTCCCCACCTCCCCGCCTCGTATTCATAGAAGGGATACCGTCGTCCCCTTCGTGATTCAATAACCTCCAGAACCGGCGTCAGAATCGACCAGGTCGTATCGACACCATCCTCCCGAACAAAGAGGGTGTGGTCGCCGAGGATACAGTCGAGGAGGACCCGCTCATAGGCATCGAGGGCGCTCCCGCGATAGAACTCACGGTAGGTGAAATCCATCTTGACGCTCCTGAGACAGACCTTCGAGCCCGGGAGCTTTACCTGAAAGACGAGCTGTATCCCTTCGTTCGGCTGGATCCTCAGGATAATGACATTGGGCCCTATGGCATCACCTACGACCTTGCGGAACATGAGGTGGGGGACGCTCTTGAACTGGATGACGATCTCCGTGAAGCGCTGGGGCATCCTCTTGCCTGAACGGAGGTAGAAGGGAACGCCGCTCCACCGCCAGTTGTCGATGAAGAGCCGCATCGCCGCAAAGGTGGGTGTCCGAGACCCCTTTGCGACGCCCGGTTCGTCCAGATAGGCCGGGACGGACTTCTTCTCCACCACCCCCTTCCCGTACTGGCCGAGAACGATGAACTCCTTAAGACGGGCGAGGGGGAACGGTTTGATGGCCCGGAAGACCTTGACCTTCTCATCCCGCACGTCGTCCGCCTCAAAGACGACAGGCGGCTCCATGGCGGTAAGGGCGAGGAGCTGCATCATGTGGTTCTGAAACATGTCCCTCAGTACCCCCGCCTGTTCGTAGTAGCCCGCCCTGTTCTCTATGCCGAGGGTCTCGGCGCTGGTAATCTGGATGTGGTCGATGTACTGGCGGTTCCAGACGGGATCGAAGATGGTGTTTGCGAAACGGAACATGAGGATATCCTGTACCGTCTCCTTCCCCAGGTAGTGGTCGATCCTGAAGACCTGCCGCTCCTTGAAGTAGCGGTGCACATGTTCGTTGAGCTGCCGTGCCGTTATACGGCTCCGCCCGAACGGCTTCTCTATGACGATCCGCGACCACCCCTCCTTTTCCTTTGAAAGGCCACAGCTCCCGAGGTTACCGGCTATAGTTCCGTAGAGGCCGGGCGGCGTGGCGAGATAGAAGAGACGGTTCCTCCTCCGCGCCTTCGCCCCTTCCTGTTTGACAAGCCTCTTGGAGAGTTCTTCATAGGCCCGTATGTCATCGTATTCAACAGAGTGGTAGAAGAGCTTCCTCGAAAAACGCTCCCACGCCGTCCTGGCGGTCTTCTTCATGGACTCCGCATCCATCGCATCGGCGAGGGTCCGACGAAATTCCTCATCGTCCATCTTCGTCCGTCCCACCCCGATAATGAAGAAGCTCCTGTTCAGGAGTCTGTTACGTGCCAGCTTACAGAGGGCGGGGATAAGCTTCCGCTTTGTCAGGTCTCCCGACGCCCCGAAGATGACCATGGCGCACGGCTCCGTTGCCGGCTCTATCCTGCAGAGGGACGGACTCCACCACTCATCATCTGCAACAACCTTTGTAAGGAGGCTTCCCGACACTGTTTTCCCCCCTCTGCGGCTCACCCCGGCTTCCCTTTATCCCTTCCCCCGGTCTCGGGTTGCAATCTTCACCCCTCCCGCACCGGCGCCCTTCTCCCGCCGCTCTTCGGAGAGACCCATCACGGCGTGACCGCCGAACTCTCTCCTCATGGCTGCGAGGACCTTCTCGTTAAAGGTCTCCTCCATCCTTGAACGAAACCGCTGAAAGAGGGAGAGGGTAATCACCGGTGCTGCGACACCGGTCTCGACCGCCTGCTGCACCGTCCACCGCCCCTCCCCCGAATCCTCAACATACCCCTTGATAGACGAGAGGGCGGGGTCCTTTTTAAACGCCTCCTCGGTGAGTTCAAGGAGCCACGAACGGATCACACTCCCCCGATTCCAGAGGTGGGCCACATCCTTGAGGGCAAGATCGGCACCGTAGGGCGAGGCCCTGAGTATCTCAAAACCCTCCCCGTAGGCCTCCATCATCCCGTACTCTATGCCGTTGTGAACCATCTTGACGAAGTGGCCCGCTCCGCTCAGACCGCAGTAGAGGTACCCCTCTTCGGGGGCAAGGGTTGTGAACAGCGGCGTGAGGCGCTCACATATCTCCTTCTCACCCCCCGCCATGAGGCAGTAACCGGTCTTCAAGCCCCACACCCCGCCGCTCACTCCGACATCGACGTAATGAATCCCCCCCTCCCTCAGTCGCTCAAAGCGTTTAATATCATCCCTGTAATAGGAGTTCCCGCCGTCAACGATGATATCACCCTCTGACATGAGACCAAGGAGCTCATCTATATGGTGATCGACCACCGAACCCGCGGGGAGCATGAGCCAGACGGTGCGGGGCGGGGTGAGCATCTTTACCGCCTCTTCGAGGGAAGAGGCGGGACGGGCGCCCTCTTTTTCTGCATCCCGGACCTTCTCCGGGGTCCTGTTGTAGGCAATCACCTCGTGACCCCCGCGGAGGAGTCGTCTGGCCATGTTCATCCCCATTCTCCCCAACCCCACCATTGCCAGTTCCATCGACTACCTCCTCTTAACCAAGAGGGCCTTACTCCTCTTGACAACATTCTCAAGGGTGAAACCGAACTTATCGAAGAGTACCTGGTAGGGGGCAGAAGCCCCAAAGCGATCCACACAGATGGTATCCCCCTCCATTCCCACATACCGGTGCCATCCCATGGACGAGGCGGCCTCGATGGCGAGTCGTGCCGTGACTGTGGGCGGAAGGACCCTATCCCGATACTCTTCCTCCTGCTTCTCAAAGAGGCTCCAGCTCGGCATAGTAACTACCCTGACACCGATCCCTTCCTGCGTGAGTGCCTCATACGCCTCCAGGGCGAGGTGCACCTCGGCGCCGGTGGCGATGAGAATCAGATCCACCTTCCCATGCTGTGAGTCTGCCATTACATATCCCCCCTTCGCGAGGTTCCCGGCCGGTGCAAAGCGTTCCCTATCGATGACAGGAAGCTTCTGTCTGCTCAGAATCAGCGCAACAGGCCCCTCTCTCTGCTCAAGGGCCAGCTTCCATGCGACTACCGTCTCAGTTGCATCGGCAGGGCGAATAACGGTGAGCCCCGGTATGGCCCTGAGCCCCACAAGCTGTTCCACGGGCTGATGGGTCGGTCCATCCTCACCGAGTCCGATTGAGTCATGGGTAAAGACACAGATAACGGGGAGCTTCATCATCGCGGCAAGCCTGATGGCGGGTTTCATCTGGTCTGAAAATATAAGAAAGGTGCCTCCGTAGGGAACAATCGCACCGCTCAGGGCCATACCGTTGAGTATGCCACCCATTGCATGCTCCCTGACGCCGAAATAGACGTTCCTGCCACACTGCCCCTTTGTGAAATCCTTCAACCCCTTGAGAAGCGTCCCCGTCGACGCTGCGAGGTCTGCCGAGCCGCCCAGGAGCATATCAAGAGTGGGAGCAAGGGAATTCAGGACCTTGCCTGAGGCGGTGCGGGTGGCTACGGGGGTCTTCGGATCGTCAAAGACGGGGAGGCTATCCCTCCACCCCTCAGGCAATTGCCCGTTGTGCATTGCCTTCCACTTCGCTGCGAGATCCGGGCACTCCTCTGTATAAGCCGTAAACAGCGCTTGCCACCCCTCTTCCAGTTCACGACCCTTCTCAAGAGCCTTTCTAAAGTGTGCCATTGCCTCCTCCGGGACATAAAAGGGAGGCTCCAGCGGCCAGCCAAGCTTCTCCTTTGTAAGCCTGACCTCTTCCGCGCCAAGGGGCGCGCCATGGGCCTCACTGGTACCCTGTTTATGGGGGCTTCCGTAGCCGATATGGGTCCTCGCCATGATGAGGGAAGGTCTTCCTTTCTCTGCTTTTGCCCTCTCTATCGCTGCCCCTATCTGATCGCAATCATGTCCGTCAATCCTCTCTATATGCCAACCGAATGCCTCAAACCTCTTGGCGACATCCTCGGTAAAGGTAATATCCGTAGAGCCATCTATGGTAATCTTGTTGTCGAGGAATATATAGACGAGCTTACCGAGTCCCAGATGTCCGGCTAACGAACCGGCTTCAGATGATATCCCCTCCATGAGATCACCATCGCTTACCATGGCGTAGATATGGTAATCCACAACGGGGAATCCCGGTCTGTTGAATATCTGCGCCAAGTACCGCTCAGCCATGGCCATCCCCACACCGTTTGCAAATCCCTGGCCGAGGGGACCCGTGGTAGTTTCAACGCCTAAATCCGGATTGTACTCAGGATGTCCAGGGGTCCTGCTCTTCCACTGGCGGAATTGTTTAATGTCATCTAGAGAAATGTCGTAGCCGGTCAGGTAGAGGAGCGAGTAGAGGAGCATGGAACCGTGTCCCGCTGAAAGGATAAACCGGTCCCTGTTGTGCCACCGGGGGTTTCGCGGATTGTGTCGCAGAAAGCCGGTCCAGAGGACATAGGCAATTGCCGCATCTCCCATGGGGAGGCCTGGATGGCCGGACTTCGCCTTCTCGATTGCATCGATGGAAAGCATTCGTATGGTGTTGATACACCGTTCGGTGATATCTTGTTCGGAATCGTGCTTCGCCATGTAACACTCCTAAAAGATTAATAAAAAGTGAGAGTAAAAAAAGAGGGGGGTAAAAAAGATCGTAACAATCCGTCCCGTTCTGTCGCCAAAGGATGGTGAAGAGTCTGCGTTTACTCTTTCCCCGTTTTCATTCTTTTCAGGCCCTCCACACCGGCGATCGATGGGTCGCAACGAAAAGAAATAACGCAACGGGTTTCTCTGCTCAATGGAGTGGGAATATTTTGGGGCGGCCAAAGTGGTCCGCCCCAACATCGTAAAACGCTCTATCCTCTTCTACTTCTTTCCCAGCACCCCATCCTTGCATGCCTTGGCAATCCTGAACTTGAGGACCCTTTTAGCCGGGATCTTTATTACCTCACCCGTTGCCGGATTCCTCCCTTTACGTGCCTTTCTCCTCACAATGGCAAGTTTTCCGATGCCGGGGATGGTAAAGGCGTTCTTGGCCTCTTTGTAGGCGAGTGCAGCAAACGCGTCGAGGAATTCTGCCGCCGTCTTTTTCGTCACCCCCACCTTCTTTGCAAGGTGCTCGGTAATCTTCGCCTTCGTCAATGGTTTTGCCATACCCTACCTCCTCTTTTGTTTTATTGTTTAGTGCCATATACACCATTACAGAACATTACGCAAGCACTAAATGGGCCTCTTCGCAAATTATTAGTCATATGATAATCAAGATTTAAGAAGATCTGC
>JBHHXU010000052.1:0-8636 GCA_046757185.1 Thermodesulfobacteriota bacterium | reverse complement strand
TGTAGGCGAGGTGGAGTCCATCGGGGAACTCCGTCGGCACATCCTTCATGGAGTGGACCGCCAGATCTACCCTGCCGTCGAGGAGGGCCTCCTCGATCTCCTTCACAAAGAGCCCCTTTCCTCCAACCTGGGCAAGGGGCACATCGAGGATCTTGTCGCCCGTTGTCTTTATCTTGACAAGCTCTACGGTGGTATCCCCATACCGCTCCTCTATACTCGACTTAACCCAGTTCGCCTGCCAGAGGGCAAGCTGACTCCCCCGTGTCCCTACTCTTATCTCTCTCTTCAAACCGGTACCCCCCAATCTTCACTCGTCATCATCGTTCTGCGTATCTTGTAGTGCGCACAACGCATCACGCAATACTTTTTTACATTCCCTTAACCTTCCTCTACCTTCTTTGAAGCCTCCTCTTCTTCCTCCTCCAGGTCGAAGAGCTTCCGTGCCGCCTCGATATAGAAATCGCCCTCCACCTTGTTGGCCTCCTTCTTAAGGTGTGTCACCGGACCGTGGAGCACCTTGTTAATGATGGCTGTCGTCATCGATTCGATTACCTTCTGTTCCTTTTTATCAAGACCGTTCATCATCGAGAGCGCCTTGTCGAGCTCCCCCTTCCTCACCTCATCGAACCGCTTCCTCAGGGCAATGATCGTGGGAACGACATCGAGTGACTTGACCCACCGGTAGAAGCTCTCGATCTCCTCCTCGATAATCTGTTTGGCCATCTCCGCCTCACTCTCCCGCTCCTTCATGTTGGCGGCCACAACGCCGGAGAGGTCGTCGATATCGTAGACATACACATTACTGATGTCATTGACGCGGGGGTCGATGTTCCTCGGCACCGATATGTCGATAAAGAACATGGGCCTGTTCTTGCGCTCCTTTAACACTGAGCTGATCTGCTCGGGAACGATGAGAAATCGTGAGGCCCCTGTTGAGGTTATTACAATGTCAACGTTCTTCAGGTAGTGGGTAAACTCTCTGAACATGATGGCGGTCCCGTCGAAGTTCCTCGCCATGGCGACCGCCCTCTCATAGGTCCTGTTCGCGACAACGACCTCCCTGACCCCGTTGGAGAGGAGGTGCCTCGCGGCCAGCTCAGCCATCTCACCCGCTCCGATGAGCATGGCCCCCTTGCCATCGAGGTTTCCGAATATCTTCTTCGCCAGCTCGACGGCGGCGTAGCTGATGGAGACGGCGCTCGACCCGATGTTCGTCTCCGTCCTTATCCTCTTGGCTACAGAAAAGTTCTTATGGAAGAGCTTGTTGACAATGACACCCGCGGCATTGTGCTCGAGGGCATGACTGTAGGCGTCCTTTACCTGACCCAGGATCTGGGGCTCTCCGAGTACCATGGAGTCGAGACCGGCAGAGACCTTGAATAGGTGACGCATCGCCTCTTCTGAGGTGTGGAGATAGAGGTGCTCTTCGAGGCTTTCAAAGGGTATCTTATGGTACTCTGCAAGGAACCTCTTGACCCCCCACGCCCCCTTCTCGATGTCACTGGCCGCCGCCACCACCTCGACCCTGTTGCAGGTCGAGATAATGACCCCCTCATTGACTCCATAGTTGTTAAGGAGGGTGTGGAGGGCGTCACCCAGCACCTGTTTGGGAAAGGAGAGCTTCTCCCGTATCTCGACAGGTGCTGTATTGTGGCTGAGGCCAACGACGATTATATTCATAGTGAGATACCCCTTGCGGTATCAGCTTTCATTGACTGTTGCCTTGCTGAGTTCATCTTCATCTACTGGTCCCTTCCGGGACGTTCACTTCTCCCCTCATCGCAGAAACCCGTGTGAACCCCATGAAAAGAGATTAATCACCAGGAAGGAGCCGAGGAGCACCGCCAGACCAACTGCTGAAAATATCGCCGCCTTCCTCCCCCTCCAGCCGGCGGTGAACCGCCCGTGGAGCAGTGCGGCATAGAGAAACCAGGTAATAAGCGACCAGGTCTGTCTCGGCTCCCAGCTCCAGTAACTTCCCCACACGTACTCGGCCCAGACGGCGCCGGTAATCATCGCCAGGGTGAGGAGGGGGAACCCGTAGGTCAGGGCACGGTAGTTGAGTTCGTCCAGCACCTCGAGGGAGGGGAGGAGAAAGTAGAGCCCCCCTATCTTCCGGCTCTTCAGGTACCTCTCCTGTATGAGGTACATGAGCCCCAGGAGGAAGGCCAGGATGAAGAAGGCGTTCCCGAGGAGGGCGAGGGTCACATGGAGGGGCAGCCAGTAGCTTGTAAGCGCCGGGGCGAGTGGAACAATCTCCATTGGAAGAAAGGAGGCCGTCAGAAGGAGGAGGAGCGCAAAGGGGGAGACAAAAGAGCCGAGGATAGCGAGTTTGTATCTGAAGTCTGCCAGAAGAGAGAGGCCGACGATAATCCAGGCAAGGACGGTAATCGCTTCGTAGAGGTTTGTGGCCGGGGTCCTGCCCGCATCAATCCATCGAGCGATGATGGTTATTGTGTGGATACAGAAGCCACCGATCAGCAGGCCCTTCCCTATGGAAAGGACCCTCTCCTTGTGGGAAACGAGATAGATGATATAGACAAGGGTGGTGACAAAGTATATGAGGGCGGTTATATGAAACGGTATAACACTCACCGGTCATTATCCAATCTTTATCCCCAGTTGAGAGGGGGTATAACCGTCTCCCAGAAGATCACGGAGATAGGTATCGATCTCTCTCTCACTCCCTTTGCGGATCCATTCCAACAGGGGGGAGTCGAGCAGAGCTTCATATATCCTCATATTATTAGCAGAATTCCCCCTTTTTTTCAATAACTTCATCCTTACTGCTCCTAACAGTTCGAGAAAGATGGCGTACTCCTCCCCGAAATGTTCCTCCAGGTTTTCCCTTATCCTCCGGGCCATGGCGGGGCACTCGCCGGAGGTTGACACTGCCAGCATGAGCGCCCCCCGCCTCACGAGAGCGGGGGTAATGAAGTCGCAGAGGCCGGGATCGTCAACGACATTGAGGAGCACCCCCACCCTCCTTGCCTCCCCCTGCGCCACCCTGTTTATCTCCCCCCTGCCTGTTGCGCAGTAAGCGAGAAAATTCCCTCTGAGGTCGCCCTCTTCATAGAGCCGTTGATGGAGGATGATCCTCTTCCGGCGGGCGAGTCGCTCGATTCCTGAAGTTACCTCCGGGCTGATAACGGTCACCTCTGCGCCGCCATCGAGGAGGGAGAGTACCTTCCGCTCCGCCACCTGGCCACCGCCGATGACTACGCACGGTCTCTCCGCTATGTCGAGAAATATAGGGTGATATGCCATGAGGGTTGAAACTCAGGTGTGCTACTCTTCAGCCGGATTGTCGAGGAGGTTGAGGAGGTCATCGGCCTCAACAAACCCGGGGAGCAGTCTACCATCGGGAAAGATGATGGCAGGGGTCCCTCTGATACCGATGGATTTGGCCAGCTCAATACTCCTGTCCAGCTCCGGCGTATCACAGGTCGGTTCCGGGAGCGCCTTTCCGGTAAGCGCGTCGTCGAGGAGCTTGACCGACCGTTCGCAGAGGATCGCCCTGCTCTTGTCGTACGCCTCTGGATGGATATCGAGGGGGTAGAGCTTTATGAGGAAAGCAACATCGGACCGCTTTTCAATAATCTTCTTGATCTCCACATGGAGCTTCCTGCAGTAGGGACAGTCGGGGTCATCGAAGACGATGACCTTCTTTTTCGCCTCACGGTTTCCTATGACGATGGCGTCATCGACGGGGATTGTCTTGAGATCGACCCTTTTTAAGGATGGCGGCTTGCCGAGTTCTGAAAAGGGGGTAATCCTTCCCTCGATGAGGTGTTTTTTGGCAAAGTCCACATAGATGGGAAAGCCCTTGCCGCCCCTTTCGATTACTACCTCCCAGAAACCCTTTACGGGGCCCGGCCGTATATCCCTTATCGTCGCCTTGAACTGCTCTGTCTTGAGGAGCGTTGCAGCCTCCTCCTTTGTGAGCGTATGGCACGCGGAGCACTTCTTCTCAGCACCCGCCGGCACATCGAAACCCTCTGAGCTGCCGCCGAACAGTATCACCACGGCAAATGCCGTCATACCTGCAATAAGAAAAGTTACTCTTTTCATTCTCTTTTCTCCTTACCCCTTTAATCCCAGCACATCCTGCATATCGTAGAGCCCCTCCGGTTTGCCGACAATCCATCGGGCCGCCCGTACCGCCCCGCTCGCGAAGGTATCTCGTGAGTGGGCGCGGTGGGTCACCTCAATCCTCTCACCGGGGCCAGCGAAGAGGACCGTATGATCCCCCACAATGTCACCGGCCCTGACGGTCTGGATACCGATCTCATCCGGTCTCCTCTCACCGATAATACCGTGACGTTCGAATACGGCCACCTTCTCCATATCCCTCCTCAGGCTCTGCGCTATTACCTCGCCGAGGCGCAGCGCCGTCCCGGATGGGGCATCCTTTTTGAGCCTGTGATGGGCATCGATAATCTCGATATCGTACCCGTCGCCGAGCACCTGTGCAATATCCGCAACTACCTTCAAAAGTATGTTGATGCCGACACTCATGTTGGGCGCCGCCACAATGCTCATCTTCTCTCCATACTGCTTCAACCTGTCCCGCTGGGTGTGAGAGAAACCGGTAGCTCCGATGACCATGGGAACCCCCTTTTGCTGTGCAACGTCGAGATGCTCCATGGTGGCGTCAGGTGAGGTAAAATCAATAAATGCGTCCGCCTTTCCGATCGCCCGGCCGAAATCTCGGGTAATCTTCACCCCGATCTTTCCGGCCCCCGCCACCTCGCCTGCATCCCTCCCGATGGAGGGGTGGTCACTATGCTCAGCCGCGCCGACAAGCTCAACCCCCTCTGTCCCGTTAATCACCCCGATGATGGCCTTCCCCATGCGACCGGCCGCCCCGGTTACGGTAATACGTACCATACCATGTCCTTTCATTGAGCCCACGTCCTACCTTATAATGCCGTAACCCCTCAATACCTTCCTGAGAAAACGCCTCCTGTCGCCGCCCATCCTTACCAGAGGGAGGCGGAACTCCTCCCTGATCATCCCCATCATCGCAAGGGCCGTCTTGACCGGTATCGGGTTTGTTTCCAGGAACATGGCCCGGTTGAGGGGCTGCATTTTGTAGTGGAGTCTGAGGGCCTTCTTCGCAGTTCCCTCCAGTTGGGCTGTACACATCCTGGACACCTCTTTCGGCATAATATTGGCAGTTACCGAGATGGCCCCCTTCGCCCCGATGGCAAGCATGGGGAGGGTAATGAAGTCGTCGCCTGAGAGGACGACGAACCCCTTCCGGGACATCTCAAGAACATCGCTTACCTGTGCGAGAGAGTCCGACGCCTCCTTGATGCCGATGATATTCCTGAACTCGGAGAGGCGGGCGACCGTCTCGGGAAGCATATTGAGTGAGGTTCTGCCGGGGACGTTGTAGAGGATAAGAGGGATCGAGACCTCCTCCGCAACGGCCCTGTAGTGGTGGTAGAGCCCCTCCTGGGTCGGCTTGTTGTAGTAGGGAGAGATAAGGAGGGCCCCGTCGGCGCCCGCCCTCTCCGCGTGGCGGGTGAAGGAGATGGTCTCGTCGGTCGAGTTAGACCCTGTCCCGGCGATGACCGGCACCCTCCCGTTAACGGCGTCGATCGCGATCTCGACAACACGCTCATGCTCCTCATAGGTAAGCGTCGCCGACTCGCCCGTCGTGCCGCACGGGACGATGCCGTCCGTCCCGCCCCTTATCTGAAATTCAATCAGTTTCCTGAACGCCCTTTCGTCCACCCTGCCGTTCCTGAAAGGGGTCACTATGGCCGTCATCGATCCCTGAAACACCTCAATCCTCCATCTCGTTTTACCTATTGTGTCTATCGTATTGCGTGATACGCATCACACACGACGATTTTTCACTCGTTCCACCCTAACCCAACTACGGCTTCATTGCAAACGGTTTATAGCTCCCGCTTAAATTTCGACCGACCCCTCAAAGACCTCCTCTGCCGGGCCGGTCATGACGACACGGTTGTCTCGCTTCGACCACCCTATTTTCAGGCTGCCCCCCTTGAGATGGACCGTCGCCCTGCCGCTGACGAGACCCTTGAGTGTGGCCGCGACCACCGTGGCGCACGCCCCGGTCCCGCAGGCGAGGGTCTCACCTGCCCCCCGCTCCCAGACCCGCATCTTCAATCTCCGCTCGTTCATCACCTCGACGAACTCGACATTGACCCTCTCGGGAAAGAAGGGGTTGTTCTCAAGGAGCGGCCCGAACCGTTCAAGGGGAAAACCATCAACGTCATCGACGAAGATAACGCAGTGGGGGTTCCCCATCGATACGGCCGTTATGCGGAACCTCCGACCGGACACCATCAACGGGTGGTCCACGACCTGCCCCCTCTTCTTCACCGGTATCCTCTCCCCATCGAGGACGGGCTCCCCCATATCGACCCTGACCTGCCGACCGGCCCTCCGGGGCCTTATGATGCCGGCGAGGGTCTCAATCTCAAGGGGGTCGCTGGCCGAGAGCCCCCTGTCCCATATGTACTTGGCAAGGCAGCGGATGCCGTTCCCGCACATCTCGACCCTTCCGCCGTCGGCGTTATAGATGTCCATCCTGAAATCGGCCCTCTTCGACGGGAGGAGGATGAGGGCCTGGTCGAAACCGATACCGAACCTCCGGTGGGAGAGTCTCCTTACCACCCGTGCGATGCGGGGGATGACTCTCCTCCGGCAGTCGATAACGATGAAGTCGTTACCGATGCCGTGCATCTTTGTGAAGTGTAGCTTCACCGGTCCCTCACGCACCTCACCATATCTTCTCCCCCTTCACGAGGTCGCGGTTGCTCTCCCGCACCCTTACGACGGCGAACTCTCTCCCCCGTACCATGACCTCCGCCGCCCTCGGCCTCGAGTTGTAGTTGCTCGCCATGGAGAAGCTGTAGGCCCCCGCGCTCATGACCGACATCAGCTCCCCCGATTCAAAAGGGGGAAGCTCCCTCTCTTTTGCCAGGAAATCGCCCGACTCGCAGATGGGGCCGACGACATCGGCGACGACCTCCTTCTTCCCCCGGCGCTTCCTTACCGGTTTTATCGCGTGGTACGAGCCGTAGAGGCTCGGCCGCGCGAGGTCGTTCATCGCCGCGTCGACGATGATAAACCGCTTGCCGCCGTTCTCCTTCGTGTAGAGTACCTTTGTCACGAGGATACCCGCGTTCCCCACCATGACCCTCCCCGGTTCGAAGATGAGGGTCAGGCCGAGGTTACGCACCTCACGGATGATAGCCTTCCCGTATCTGCTCGGGCTCGGCGGTCTCTCCACGTCGTAGGTAATCCCGAGGCCGCCCCCCATGTCGAGGTACCTGATGCCGATCCCCTCGCCGCGGAGCCTCTCGATGAGCCCCCTCGTCTTCCTGAGGGTATCAACAAAGGGGTCCAGCTGGGTTATCTGCGAGCCTATGTGACAGTCGATCCCGATGAGGTCGAGGTTCCTCAGGTACCGCTTCGCGTGGAGGTACTCCCTGACCGCCGCCTCCGTCTCGATGCCGAACTTGTTCTTCTTCAAACCTGTCGAGATGTACGGGTGTGTTCTGGGGTCCACGTCGGGGTTGACCCTGATGGCGATGCCCGCCCTCTTCTTCAGCCGCCCGGCAACCGTGTTGATGAAACGAAGCTCTTCGGGAGACTCGACGTTGAGCATGAGGATCCCCTGCCTGATGGCGTACTCTATCTCATCCTCCCTCTTGCCGACGCCGGAGAAGACGATCCGACCCGGGTCAGCCCCCGCCTTAAGCGCCCGGTAGAGCTCACCGCCGGAGACGATATCGAAACCGCTCCCCTCCCTGGCAAAGGTGTTGAGGACCGACAGGTTCGAGTTCGCCTTTACCGAGTAGCAGATGAGGTGGGGGGTCTCCCCGAAGGCCCTAGCGAAGGCGTGATAGTGTCTCACCAACGTCCTGTGGCTGTAGATGAAGCAGGGGGTGCCGACGGCCTTCGCGATCCGCTCGACCGGCACCCCCTCGGCATGGAACCGTCCGTTCTTATAGTCAAAGTAGTGCATTGTGCCTCCTGGAGCTGTACGGTTATTTTTTTTCCTTTTTTTTAAGGCTTTTGAGGAGCGCTCCTTTGAGCTTCCTGGCCCTCTTCATGTTCTTCCGGGCAATCCTGATCCGTTCCAGGAGGGTGAACCGTGAGAATCACTCGACATTCTCTACCTTTGCCCTGTCAGATGTCTTCTTCATTATTGCTCATTTATCTCGACGATACGGCTTGCTCAGGCGGGCTCGGCGGGGCCTTCTTGCCGCAACCGATGACCACAGTGAAGAGCGAGATGTGAAGTATGAGGAGTGATATAACTATGAACCTCTTTTTTCTGGCCCGTTTCATCGCAGATCTTCTTCCTTTCCTGTCTCTATTTCCCTTTTCCCGCCTTCAGCTCCCCCTCTATCTCCTTGAGCCGCCTCTTCACCCGCCTCAACGCCGTCCCCCCCTCGACATTCCTGCTGTCAACCGAGGCCTTCACGGAGACGACCTGTCTGATATCGTCGTCAAAGGCCGTGGAAAAGGATTTCCACTCCGCCAACGTCAACTCCTCCAGCCCCTTCCCCACTTCGATACAGTGGGCAACCACCCTGCCGATGACATGATGGGCCTCCCTGAAGGGGAGCCCCCTATTCACGAGATAG
>JBHHXU010000051.1:0-8684 GCA_046757185.1 Thermodesulfobacteriota bacterium | reverse complement strand
ATGTACAGGGTAAAGGAGAGGGATACCCTCACCAAGATAGCCGCCAGAGACTTTGCCTTCGGCGACGGTGAGCAGTGGAGAAGAATATATAACTGCAACTTTGACGTGACTCATAACCCGGATGTCATCTACCCGAATCAGGTCCTCCTGATTCCCCCATTGAAGATTGTGAGAGCGGCCGGAGCAGACGAAATGAAAGAGGTACCAAGGAAGGTGTCGCCTGAGAAGAAGAAACCCTTAAAGAAAGTGAGGAGAGAGGGAAGGTGGGCCATCCATATCGGCTCCTATCTCTACAGGAGTGAGGCAGATAGGGTTGCAATGATACTTCGGTCGGGTGGCGATAATGCCTATATAACGGAGTTTGATTCAAAGGGTACCCACTGGTACCGGGTGAGGGTGGGATTCTTCGCTTCAAAACAGGAGGCGGCGAGTTATGCACAGGAATTATCGACGCAGCTTAAAGAACAGGACTTATGGGTCGTTCTCCCCTCCAGGAGGGAGGTCACGTCGTTTAGAGACCGTATTAAGAAGGAAGACCTGAACAACATATAACGTTCACCTCCCTGATAAAAGCCCTTGAGAAGAGGGTCGTTTCACGATATCATTTCACTCCACAGCTTATGTGTCCGAGCATTACCGCTGGACGGTGCAGAGTCTCCTTCCGTTTGCAGAGCGCCCCTTCCGTGAAGGGGATGAAAGGTGGCCTCCGGTTTATGATATCCCGTACCCGGTTTCTTTCTCTCACACTCCTCGTTATTACACTATGGGTGCCGCCGCTCTGTGCAGCCTCACCTGCTCACACACCAGGACAGGAGCCGTGTGAGCTGCAGGAAGGGACCCCGCCGCCCCTTCCGGACATTGAACTAAAAAAAGTGACTGAGGGGCTTGATAGTCCGGTCCACCTTACTCACGCCGGTGACGGGACGGGACGCCTCTTCATCGTAGAGCAGGCCGGTCTCATCCGTGTCGTGAAGGGGGGACAACTCCTCAAGAAACCGTTTCTCGATATCCGTGGCCGGGTCAGGTCGGACGGTGAGATGGGTCTCCTCAGCGTCGCCTTCCATCCCGACTTCAGAGAGAACGGTCTTTTCTTCGTCAACTACACGTCGTCCCGCGGCGGCCTCCATACGGTAGTTTCGGAGTTTCATGCAGAGGGCGGCAGTGACGTTGCCGACGGGGGGAGTGAACGGGTAATTCTCACGGTGGACCAGCCGTTCTCGAACCATAATGGCGGCCAGATCGCCTTCGGCCCCGACGGGTACCTCTATATCGGTATGGGTGACGGGGGGAGCGGCAACGATCCTCACGATAACGGCCAGGACCTCTCGACCCTCCTCGGGGCGATGCTCCGCATCGATGTTGACAGAAAGGATGCCGGCAGGGAATACGCCGTCCCCGCGGATAACCCCTTCAGGGGGAAGAGGGGGGCGAGACCTGAGGTATGGGCCTACGGCCTCCGCAACCCGTGGCGGTTCAATTTCGACCCCGTGACGGGTCTCCTCTTTGCGGGGGATGTGGGGCAGGATGCCCGCGAGGAGGTCGATATCATCGTAGGGGGGAAGAACTACGGCTGGAGGGTTATGGAGGGCTCTATCTGCACGCCGGGAATAGGGCGGGTCTGTAATAAGAGTGGACTCACCCTTCCCATCATCGACTACGGAAGGAGGGAAGGGATATCGGTTATCGGAGGTGTCGTCTACCGGGGACACGATATGCCGGCGCTGTGCGGCGCCTACCTCTACGGTGACTGGGGAAGCGGCACGATATGGACCCTCCGGTATCGTGACGGGAAGGTTACAGACCGGAAGCTGCTCCTCGAAACCGACCTCTCCATCAGCTCATTCGGCGCGGACGAAAAACACAATGTCTATGTAGTCAATCACAATGGGGGGATATACAGGGTAAGACCAGCATCTCAATAAACGTCTGTTTACTCTCATGCTATCGATGGAGGTGGCGGTAGCGAAACAGCATAGTTGTCTTACTCAAGAAGGGGGGTGAATCAGGATAAGACAAAGATGTATATACAATAGTGGACTTTCTGAGAGAGACTAAAAAGTTTTTTGAGACTACCATCAAAAAACCACAAGGAGGTAGACCATGCCCGACAGCGTGTACAAGATTATTGAACTGGTGGGAACGAGCGATGTTTCCTGGGAGGAGGCTGCTAAAGCAGCGGTTAATACTGCCGGTAAGAGCCTCAAGAACCTGAGAATCGCAGAGGTAAGCAAGCTGGACATGAAGGTTGAGGACGGGAAGGTCGTCGCCTACCGCGCCAGAGTCAATGTCTCATTTAAATATGAGTCGTGACGTCTATGCTCGACTGTGCAGGCCGGAGGATAGTGGACCCACACCGTCCCCCGGTCTACTCAACACGGTAGCCGGTTACATAATTGAGAGGGCTCCGATGCCGCAGCCTTCTTTGGTCGGGATCCAGGTGCGAGACGGGGGAACCTCCTTTTTAACCCCAGAGGATTGCTGTTACCCTGCCCCGTAACAGGACATGAAATCCTATCATCGTGTACATTAAGGAGGGCTGCTTATGTCCACTATTTCTACACCAAAGGGCCACCGTTTCCCGTGGTATGTGAAGCTCTTCTTCTGGAACCAGAAGCGGCGTTACGGTGATATACTCGAACCTGCCCGACTCTGGGGGAGGACGCCAAAGGTCTTCGCCGCACTGGCGATGCTCTACGGTGCCCTCGACCGCCGCTCGTCCCCCATCGAGCCGGGTCTCCGTACGCTGATTACCGTCCGTGTCTCCCAGATAAACTGGTGCCCCTTCTGTGTGGATATCAACTCGGCGACGGCCCTCAAGCGGGGCATCGGCCAGGAGAAGCTCGCGGCGCTGGCGGATTTTCGTGCAAGCGATCTCTTTACCGAAAGGGAGAGGGCGGCCCTCAACTACGCCGAGGCGGTCACCTATACGGACAGACATCCAACGGAGGAAGACTTCAACGAGTTGCGTAGATATTTTAACGACGATGCCGTCATCGAGCTCACCGGCCTTATCGCCTTTCAGAATATGTCGAGCAAGTTCAACGCCGCCCTCGGCGTCAAGCCCCAGGGCTTCTGCGCCGTTGCCCCACAACCGCAAAAGAAGGGGTCCGAAAAGAGCATCAGGAAGGGGTAGAGGCCGAAAGTGTCGAAGAAGGAAAGAGAGAATTAACATGCCCTCCACCGGTAACGAGAGAGAGTGAATGTCTCGAGGGCCGTGGGACAGAACCTGCGGCCCTTTTCTTTAGAGAGATATGAAGAGACTGGCGACATCCGGCTATTTCATGGTCATCGTGGCGGCGCTGGGTTTCTCCTTCAAGTCCATCCTGGTCAAGGCAGCCTACGGGTACGGCGTTGAGCCGATGACCCTCATGCTCATGAGAATATTCATAGTCCTCCCCCTCTACCTGGTAATCCTCCTGCTGGTGGAGGGGAGGGGTGCCTTCACGGTATCGGCAAGGGAGCTGCTCCTCTTCGCCTTCATGGGGATTGTCGGCATCGGCTGCGCCATGCTCTTCTCCTTCTACTCCCTGGAGCTCATCGATGCCTCCCTCTCTACCCTCGTTATCTTTACCTATCCCGCCATGACCGTAGTGCTGCTCATCGTCTTCTTCGGGGAGCGGGCGAATGTGGCGAAGATTTTCTCCCTGGGTGTCACCTTTCTGGGGCTTATCATGGTGGTAAGGGTAGACCGAGTCGATTTCCTCTCCGTCAATGGAATGGGGATTCTCTTCGGCCTGGTGTCCGCTTTCGCCTTTGCCCTCTACAACGCCATGAGTGAAAGAGCGGTGAAGACCGTCTCGCCGGTGCGCCTCATCTCCTACAGCATGTTCTTCTTCGTCGCTTTCTTCGGAGTGCTTTTCGGCAATAGAGCCTACCCGGCCACCCCTGAGGTGTGGGGGCTCGCGGCGCTCCTCGGCCTCTTCACCGGCTTCATGCCGTTCCTCTTCTTCCTCTACGGGATAAGGAGGATAGGGGCGGGAAGGGCCGTCATCATCGGCTCCCTCGGTCCCGTCTTTACCGTCGTCTGGGCCTTCCTCATCCTGGGGGAACGGCTCGATGCCGTCCAGATGGGGGGGATGATAGTGGCAATTGTAGGAGTCATGGCCCTGCGCCTGGGAGAGCCGGAAAGGGAGACGGTAGGGATCGGGTGAGAACGGATGGAGGCCCGTACTTTATTCTGCAGGACTCACCCCAGACGGCCACTACCGTGCGACCTCACCCTCCTCTTCACCGGCACTTTGTCGACTTCACATCCCAGAGATTTGCTTTGCAAATACGGTTAGCTCACAGCTGTAAGGTTTATTGAATGAGAATGTTTACACATCTTAGCCAAAAGCTATAAGCCATCAGCCATCAGCTAAAGGTGAATCCGCTTTATGCGGATTTTTGGCGGAAAGAGATTCGGTCTACGGTCGACGACCTCGTGACTTCTCCCTCCGACCCGGCGTTCCTCAGTTCCGGCTGCGCCTTATCCTCCTCTTGGTCGCCATTCAGCCGGCTTCGAATCCCTATAAACAAGGGGTTACTTCCTGGCGGAGAGAGAGGGATTCGAACCCTCGGTGCACTATTAATGCACACACGATTTCCAGTCGTGCACCTTCAACCACTCGGTCATCTCTCCGTATTTAAGTCCGGAGTTTTTCGTTATGAGTTCGTAGTGTACGTATTATAATTGAATTTTTAGCGCCGAACTCCTGACACTTTACTCACTTGGCGGAGAGAGAGGGATTCGAACCCCCGGTGCCGCAAGCGGCACAGCTGATTTCGAGTCAGCCCCCTTCAACCGGACTCGGGCATCTCTCCGAGAAATTGCCATTACGATCAACCAGATAGAGCTGTCATCACAGATGCCGGAACAGAAATAACTATTGCCACATAAAGATAGATACTACGAAATAGAATTTATCTCACATAAACACATTTTTCCTCTTATGTCAAACCTGACGAAGTTCTATTGCTTGTTTTAAGTTTTTTGTTCTAATTTCTTTCACTTCTTTAACGGCTATACTCCTTTCTTTGGTTTGAATTTAACCAACTTACCCATTGGCATACATCAAGAAAGAGTATAGCCTTTTTATATGACACAACTACTTTCTACAATAATAGTGAGCTTCATGGTGAGAAGTTACCGTATCTCTGTTATTTGAAATTGTCCCGTTTCACGAGGATTCTCGATCTAGAGATCGGAATTTCGGATTTCTCATTTTATGGCCACGAAACGACAGAGAAAACACCGAATCAGTTTTTCGTGATCTTCCGTGGATTCTGTGGCCGTTCCTTGTGTCCTCTGTGGCCAGTGCATTATTAGGGTTGCTATCTAAACCGTGTGGGGTATAATACTGCAACAATGATTCCGAAAGACTCAAAGAGAATACTCGTCGCTGACGATGATGAGCTTTTCAGGGTAAAGTTAGGCGATATCCTGACAAAGGCAGGGCATGAGGCGAAGTGTGTGAACGACGGGAGGGGGGTCATCGAGGAGTTGGAAAATGATGGTGACGACTTCGACCTCCTCATACTTGACCTTCAGATGCCGTGGGTCGATGGTTATGAGGTGCTGGAGTGGATGAGAGACAACAATCTTACCGGCAGGTTTCCCGTACTGGCTATAACGGGCGTCTATGATCCGGCCCATATATTTAATCGACTGAAGACACTCGGGGCGGCGGGACTCATTACCAAGGCTTTAATCCCCGAACAGGTGATTCACAAGGTCAACCGCCTCCTCTTCCCGGACATGGAACCACGGGGAAGGCCGCGGGTTCCCATTTCAATTCCCGTCGATTTCAACGTAGAAAGCTATTCCTTTACGGGAAGACTCCTGAATATCAATGCAGGCGGCCTCTTCCTCCATACGACAGAGGAGTTGCAGAGGAACACCACCATACAACTCAAATTCATCCTCCCGGGCTATGATACGATGATGAAGTTAAACGGCATTGTGAAGTGGTATAAAGGATTTTCCGGAGAGAAGCGTTTCTTCAGCGGGGCGGGTATCATTTTCCTCGACCTCTCCCAGAAGGCCCGGGAGGTTCTGGGGCAGTTTGTGAAGAGAGAGCAGGACAGGCTCGGCCTGCAGGAGTAGTGTGCACTGCTCCAGGAAATGCTGATACCACGTTTACTTTCCGTAGTTGCCTGAAAGTGTTGTTCCTTGATGAATGCAGCAGGTACTATCCGGCGCACATTTCAACACCTCCATGGTTGCCGTCCTCCCTTGACATCCTTTTAATGGGTCACTATATTTATCACAGGAAAGAGAGCGGCATGACAGAAGGTCATGCCGGGAAAGGAGGAGGTTATGGCACTGGAAAAATGGAATCCCTTCAAGGAGCTTGATATTATGCGGAGAGAGATCGACCGTCTGTGGGATGAGTTCAGCCCGACTTCGAGGAAGACCTTCTTCGGTGCGCCGTGGAGAGCATTGACGGCTGAAGAGGGGGTGGCGACTCCGGCAGTGGACGTGATAGATAAGAAGGATGCTGTGGTTGTCAAGGCGGAGCTTCCCGGCATTGATAAGGAGAAGATAGACATCACCATCGAAGACGATAACCTGATCATTAGGAGCGAACTCAAGCAGGAAGAGGAGGTGAAGAAGGAGGACTACTACCGCTGTGAGCGGAGCTACAGGAGCTTTGCGCGGACCATCGCCCTCCCGACGAAGGTGGAGGCTTCGAAGGTGAAGGCGACCTTCAAGGATGGCATCCTTGAGGTGAACCTCCCGAAGGCGGAGGAGCTGAAGCCGAAGAAGGTCCATATCGACGTGAAGTGACTGTGTAACGGGCCGGTATCACGGCTCAGGTATTCGGCGTTTTACACCTCGTAATCAAGGCCCGCTTTTAGAGAGTAAAAGCGGGCCGTTGCGTTTTCATATTACGGGTTAAGCAGCTACAGGGAGCACAAATTTACAGGATGAAGAACACAAGAATGTGTTGCGTCGTGTATGATGCGTCCTGCGCAATACGATATACGCAATACGCACATTTAACAATCAGTGAAAATACGCGTCCTCTCTGGTTGGTGCATTATGAGGGATAATTTCTATTGCTTTTTCGTGAAGAACGGGGTATTAACAGTGAAAAAGAGGCACGTTAAGGAGGTTTTTTATGAGTGAGTGTGGATGCGGCAGCGGGAGCGGCGCCGGCCCCTTTTCGGAGGGGAGGGAGCTTGTGGAGTTTGTCTCCAATGCTCACGGCGGGGCGTTGAGAAACGAGCCGATACCGAGCGGAGGGTTACAGACCAACTGTCAGGGGTGCGGGGAGCCCTTTGTCCTCGCGACCTTTGTGGGGAAGTGTCCCAAGTGCGGCGGAGTTCACGCGGTAGCGCCGCCCCGCTCCGGCGACCCCGCCAACATACAGTTCGCGGGGGCGGATTACAAACCAGCCGGAGAGTAGACGGAAAAATCGTAGAGCTATCCTTTGTAGCGCAGGGTCTCTTTAAGGGCCCTGCGCTTCTTTTTTGTTGCTTTGTAGAGCTCTGCTATCGCGTCATCCCGTCTGGTCAGGAGGCGTAACGGCGCCCGCAGAAAACCCCACTCTCCCGGATAAGCTTTTTTAAATCTGGCAAAATTCCCCTTGAAGTCGTTGTTGAGAATGGCCTCAAGCCGTCCCCGCTCTTGCAGGAGGGCCTGGACGAGGAAGGGGATGAGCATGGTGTAGTCCGCCGGGACGGAGGTCGAGTTGACCGGGTAGGTCTCATCGACCTTCCCCCAGGTATGGGCCTCCGAAGGCCAGCACGAGCTGAGGCTCCCCTCGGTGACCGGAGCGCTGACGATCTGCATGTCGTAGTGGTAGCCGGCAATCCTGTCGAGGAGCAGCGCCTGCGAGAGGAACGGCTCAGGCTGAAGGGCGTAGTTCTTCGGCACACCGCCGCCAAGGGCTATGATGGCGAGCTTCCGCGTCTCCATCCTGAAGAGGCCGTGGTAGTGATAGGCGGCAAACTCCACCACATCCCCCACAAGGTCGAGGGAGAAGTTGAAGGCCGGTATCTCCCCCAGCTCGGCGAGCATCTTGAGCTTCACCGCTTCGAGAAAGACGGAGCCGTCGGCGGGGGCGCCGCAGAAGACGGGGACCTCCATCCGTGCCGCGGTTGAGAGGAGTCCCGCCTTGACGCCGGCCTCCTTCTCGTACCCCTCCAACTCCTTTCCGAGGAGATACCGGAACTCCGGGTTGGTCAGTGGTCTCTGGAAGGCCGGCTTGAGGAGTATCTCGGAAAAGAGGCGGTCCGTCCGGGCGAGGAGCTCCTCCCTGAAGCCGATGTCGGTGACCCGGACGACCCTCTCCTTGCGGTACTTCAGGTCCGACCCGAAGGGGTCGATCTCGAAGCAGGGCCTCCCCTTTGAGACGATGTCGTGGGCGTCGTGGTAGCAGATCGCGTCGGTGAGGGAGAGGATGGAGACATAACCGAGCTCGAGGAGCCTGTTGAGCCAGACACGGTGCTGGTCTGAGACCGTCACCGGCCCCGCCACGGCGAGGACGATGGGACACCCCTCCCCGACGGCACGCCTGAGGATGCGCCAGAAGTTCCGGAGAAAGCGCCCCCCAAAGGCGGGGAGGCACGATTCAAACACATCGGGCAGGGGCAGGCCGCTCTCAAGGGGCCTTCCGTCGACATCGATTCGTCTCTTCCTTCCTTTGCCCGGTCGTGTTTTTATTTTAAAACCCCCCGGTTTTTTCCGGTGGGTAGGT
>JBHHXU010000050.1:0-8693 GCA_046757185.1 Thermodesulfobacteriota bacterium | reverse complement strand
ACGTGAACGCCAACAAGGCCCGCGTTGTGAACGGCGGCATGGGATACCGTTACCCCGAGAAGGATGAGAATCACGGCAAGTTCAACACCCTCATCAGGGACGGTGAGACCAACGAGGACTTCGATACGACCCTCACCTTCATCGACAACATGGATGAGGCCTTCGAGTGCACCTTCTATGAGCTCGATACGGGCGACATCTACAAACGGCAGGTCCCCGTCAAGTACATCGAGACGGTGGAGGGGAGGATCCCTGTGACGACCGTCTTCGATATGCAGATGGCACACTTCGGTGTCCAGCGTCCCGGCCTCAGCGGCGACTATCCGACGAGCTACGACGATGACAAGTCCTTCTCACCCGCGTGGCAGGAGAAGTACACCGGCATCGGCCGTGATACCGTCATCCAGGTGGCAAGGGAGTGGGCAAGCAACGCGGAGGCGACCAACGGGAGGTCTATGGTCATCGTCGGCGCCAGCATCAACCACTGGTACCACGCCGACCTTATCTACCGTGCCTTCACTGCGGCCCTCATGCTCTGCGGCTGTGTAGGGAGGAACGGCGGAGGCATGAACCACTACGTCGGGCAGGAGAAACTCGCCGCCTTCGACTCATGGGGCAGTGTCGCCCTCGCACTCGACTGGTCGAGGCCGCCGCGCCTCATCAACACTCCGAGCTACTGGTATATCCACACACAGCAGTTCAAATACGACTCCAAGATTACCGACTACCACGTTGTGCCGGACCCCGACCGGCTCGATTACGAGCACACCGCCGACTATAACGTCCGTGCGGTAAGGATGGGCGCCCTGCCGTGGTATCCGCAGTTCAACAAGAGTCCTCTCGTCATAGCCGACGAGGCCCAGAAGGCGGGTGCGAAGACGGACGCCGAGATCGTCGACTATACGGTGAAGCAGCTTAAGAGCGGTGCGCTCAACTTTGCCATCGACGACCCCGACGCTCCTGAGAACTGGCCCCGTGTCTGGACGATCTGGAGGGCGAACGCACTCGGTTCGAGCGCGAGAGGTCAGGAGTACTTCTTCAAGTTCCTCCTCGGTACCCACCACAATGTGGGCGCCGATGAGGCGGCGAAGCCGTACCTCAAGGAGCTCCAGTACAGGGAGTCGCCGCTGGGCAAGATAGACCTCCTCATCGACATCAATATGAGGATGAACACGACGCCGACCTACACCGACATGGTGCTCCCGGCGGCCCACTGGTATGAGAAGGAGGACATCAACACGACGGACCTCCACTCCTATATCCATCCCATGGGGGCTGCGGTCCCGCCGAACTGGGAGGCGAAGAGCGACTGGGATGCCTTCAGGTTCTTTGCCAAGAAGTTCTCGGAGCTGGCGGAGAAGCACTTCCCGAACCCGGTGAAGGACGTTGTTTCGGCGCCCCTCGCCCACGACTCGCCCGGCGAGATTACCCAGCCGGCCCTGAAGGGGATCGAGGACTGGAAGAAGGGCGACTGTGAGGCCATTCCCGGCAAGACCATGCCCGGCATCACGGTGGCGACCCGTGACTACAAGAACATCTTCAACCGCCACCAGGCGTATGGACCGCTCTGCAAGAAGAACTACGGGTTCCACGGGATCATCATCGATGCCGCTCCCATCTACAGGGAGTACATCAACAAGAAGCATGTAAAGACGCAGGAGGTTGATGGTGAGAAGTACATATCCCTGGAGACGGCCAAGGAGGCCGCCAACGTGGTCATGTTCTTCTCCGGTGTTACCAACGGCGAGGTCTGCTACCAGCAGTGGCTCATCGAGGAGCACCACACCGGTCTCCACGGCGAGCCGTTCGAAGCGGCCATGAAGGCGGTGAACAAGCTCTATCCCGACGATCCCAAGAGGCACGAGTTCAGGAACGCCCCTGAGGCGGCAGACGCTGCGAAGACGGAGTACCACGGCCTTGCGGACGCGATAGGCGGGCCGACGAGGGACTTCAGAACCACCTACGACGACATCGTCGCGCAGCCGAGGAGGGTTCTGGCCAACCCGCTCTGGACGGGTGATACGAGGGGCGGCAGGGCCTATTCGGCCTACTGTCTCCAGATCGACTACAAGCTTCCCTGGAGGACGTTGACGGGGAGGCAGCACTACTATCTCGATCACCCCATGTTCCTCGACTTCGGTGAGGGTCTCGTTACCCACAAGTACAAACTCGACCCGAAGAAGATGAACGAGATAGAGAAGAGCGACAAGAGTGGAGCGTTGCAGCTCAATTATATTACACCACACGGCAAATGGCAGATCCATTCCACTCACTACGACAACCTGAGAATGCTTACCCTCTCACGAGGCGGGAACTCTATCTGGATTAACGACAGAGACGCCGAGAGTGTGGGCATCAGGGATAACGACTGGGTTGAGGCGTATAACGACAACGGAATTTTCGTTGCCAGGGCGGTCGTGAGCGCCCGGATACCGTCCGGCGTCGCCTTTGCGTACCATTCACAGGAGAGAACGGTGAACGTGCCGAAGGCGGAGCAGAGGAACAAGATACGGGGCGGCTTCCACAACAGCCTCACGAGACAGCGTCTAAAACCGACCCTGATGGCCGGCGGCTACGGCCAGTTCTCCTACGGCTTCAACGCCTGGGGGCCCATCCCGATTATCAGGGACACAACCATCTTGTGTAGAAAGATGAGAAACCAGGAGGTGAAGTGGTAATGGATGTCAGAGCTCAACTTTCAATGCTATTCCACCTTGACAAGTGTATCGGATGCCACACGTGCAGTGTCTCATGCAAGAACGTGTGGACCACACGTCAGGGTGCGGAGTATATGTGGTGGAACAATGTAGAGACAAAGCCGGGCGCGGGGTATCCCCTCACCTGGGAGGACCAGGAGCGATACAGAGGGGGCTGGGAGGTAAGCGGCGGCTCTCTGAGGCTCAAGCTGTTGAAGGGACCGGGGAAGTTCCGGACGCTGGCGAACATCTTCTTCCAGCCGAACCTCCCGACCATAGACGACTACTATGAGCCGTTCACTTTCGACTACGACAACCTCTTCAACGCCCCCCTGGGAGACGACCAGCCGGTGGCACGGCCCAAGTCGCTCATAACGGGCGAGTTTATGGACAAGGTTGTCCTCGGGCCGAACTGGGACGACGATATGGGCGGTTCGCCTCTCTACGCGTCGAACGACCCGAACCTGAAGGGACTCTCCGCATCGCAGAAGGAGCTTCTCACCAAGTTCCACAAACTCTTCTACTTCTACTTCCCGAGGATATGCAACCACTGCCTGAACCCGGCCTGTGTTGCTTCCTGCCCGTCAGGGGCCATCTACAAGAGGGGTGAGGACGGCATCGTCCTCATCGACCAGGATACGTGCAGGGCCTGGAGGTTCTGCGTGAGCGCCTGCCCCTTCAAGAAGCCGTACTACAACTGGGGCACGGGGAAGTCGGAGAAGTGTATCTTCTGCTACCCCAGGACTGAGACGGCACAGCCGAATGCATGTGCCCACGCCTGTGTGGGAAGGATTCGGTTCGTGGGGGTCGTCTTCTACGACGCCGACAGGATCGAGGAGACGGCGAAGCAGCCGGACGACAAGCTCATCGAGGCCCAGAGGGATATCGTTCTCGACCCCTTCGATCCGAAGGTACTTGAAGGGGCCAGGAAGAACGGCATCGACGAGAGCTGGATTACTGCTGCGCAGGACTCTCCGGCCTACAAGATGTTCGTGAAGTGGAGGATCGCCACTCCCCATCATGCGGAGTTCAGGACGATCCCGATGAACTTCTACCTGCCGCCCCTCTCGCCGATACTCCATCTGGCGAAGGGTGATGAGGGAGGCACCTACGATCCGGAGTCGGCCGAGTTCTTCAACGACATCGACAAGATGAGGATACCGATCAAGTTCCTGGCGAACCTCATCGGCGCCGGCAATGAGCAGGTGGTACTCGAGTCGCTGAAGAAGCAGATGGCGGTCAGGATATACAGGCGTCACAAGCGTATCGGCGATGTGGGCGACGCAAAGGTAAAGAGCGTCCTTGCAGAGGTTGGTCTCACCGAGGAGGACTGTGATGAGATCTTCAAGCTCGTGTCGCTGGCGACCTACCAGGAGCGGTTCGTCATTCCGGAGATGCACCGCGAGTCGAAGACCACCGTCGACCCGAGAACGGTCTACGAGAAGAGGGGAACCATCGGCTTCGGCGCCAAGAGGATAGAGTGGCCCAGGAGGCAGTGGTAGTTGCAGCTGATCCTCGAAAAAGGGCTCTATACCCAGTTTGCACTCATGCTCGAATATCCGCAGGAGAATATCAAGGGGCTTGCTGAGGGGTGCATCAAGATGCTTAAGGATGCCCCTCAGTATCCCCCCCTTGCAAGGGAGGAGATGGAGAAGTTCCTCGAGAAGGTAGGGGGGATGTCGCTCGACGACCTTCAAGGGATATACTCCTACACATGCGAGATGAGTGCAGACTATACCCTTGAACTGGGTTACTACCTCTATGAGGGCTTCAAGAGGTCCGCAAATCTGGTGAATCTCAAGGAGATGTACAAGGATCAGGGTTTCCCTTATGACGAAATCGCCAAAGGGGAGCTCCCCGACCATCTCCCGGTAGTTCTCAGGTTCCTCGATCATGTCAAGGATGATGAGCTCAGGAAGGACTTCAGGGAGGGTTTTGTAGTCAAGGGGCTGGAGAAGCTCAAGAAGAATCTTGAAAAGAAACCGGACAACCCTTACAGCAACGCTATCAATGCGCTGTTGGAGGTTGTTGTTAAAGATGTAAAAGGGGTGTAGCGTTTAAGCGCGCCTGATCAGACAGGTGTGATGATTTTCAGAACAAAAGGAGGATAGAGGCTATGTGGGACTACATTCTTTTCGGGCAACTGCCGTATGTTTTAATAGCTATCGGCATTGTCGGCACCATCTACAGGTATGCGTCAAACAGGTTCTCCTGGTCAAGTCAATCGTCGGAGTTCCTTGAGAACAAGACACTGTTCTACGGCTCCTTCCCGTGGCACTACGGGATACTTATTATCCTTATCGCTCACATTGTCGTCATATTCATTCCGGGGGCAATGCTGGCGTGGAACAGCTCTCCGGGGAGGCTCTACGCCTTTGAGATTATCGGGCTGGCCCTTGCTTTTCTCGCCCTTTTCGGTCTCCTTCTCCTCTTCTACAGGAGGCTCACCAACAGCAGGGTGAGGGCGGTCACCACCTCGTGGGATATCCTGCTTCTCATAATCCTTATTATACAGGTCGTTACCGGGATCGGGAACGCCATCCTCTACAAGTGGGGCTCGAACTGGTATGCGGCGACCGCGGTGCCGTGGATCTGGTCGGTTGTGACCTTCAGGCCGTCGGTCGACAGCGTGGCCAACCTGCCGCTCAATACAAAGATACACATATTCAACGCGATGCTCTTCATTGCGGTCATCCCCTTTACACGGCTGGTACATATCCTGGCATTTATCAACCCCCTCAAGTACCTGACGCGGCAGTACCAGCTCGTCAGGTGGTATGACAGGAAGCCGAGGACCGACTATATCAGGCAGTACAAGTAAGATGTGGTGAGCCGCTGTATCGCTGAATTAGGAGCGGCTTGCCTCACTCCCGCTGAACCGGGATACACCGGGTGGAGAAAGAGAGGCAAAAAAACAGAGTAGGCGGGCACCAATTCACAAGACAGGAGTGTTGAGAAGGCCGCCTGAAAATAGCGTAAGAAAAGGAGGACGCAAAGAGATGTCAGATATTACCGAATGGCGAGTTGAAGACCCCGATTTTTGGGAAAAAACCGGTAAACATGTTGCGAACAGGAACCTCTGGATATCCATCCCGTGTCTCCTGAACGGCTTCTCCACGTGGCTCATGTGGGGTATCATCGCCGTCCAGATGGTCAACCTCGGATTCCCCTATTCCAAGCCGGAGATGTTTACCCTCGGCGCTATCGCCGGTTTCACCGGCGCAACCCTGAGGATACCGAGTACCTTCCTCATCCGGATCGCCGGTGGGAGAAACACGAAGTGGTTCACGACCGCACTCTTAATGATACCGGCCCTCGGCGCCGGAATATTCCTCAGGTACCCCGAGACACCGCTCTGGGTCTTTCAGTTGCTTGCCCTGACCTCCGGCTTCGGCGGCGGGAACTTTGCGTCGTCCATGAGCAACATCAGCTTCTTCTACCCGAAGAAGGTGCAGGGACTCTCCCTCGGTCTCAACGCGGGCCTTGGGAACTTCGGCGTGAGTGTCATGCAGTTCCTTATCCCCCTCGTCATGACCTTCCCCCTCCTGGGTCCCCTCTCCGGAGATCCCAGGCCGCTGAAGATCGCGAGCGGCACCTTTATCGGGAAGATCGACGCGGGGACCATGACCTACATCCAGAACGCCGGCCTCGTCTGGCTCCTCTTCCTGATACCCCTCTTCTTCCTGAGCTTTTTCCTTATGAACAACATCAGGACCGAGGCGGTATCGCCCCACATCGGCGGGCTTTTCACCTCATGCTTCAGGATTGTCTGGATGCTGGCCATCGGTCTCATCTGGGCCGCGGTAGGACTCTACTTCATGCTCCCGCCGCCCGTCGGTATCGCGCTGCTGAGCAAGTATATCGTCCTCCCCGTTGTCGTATTCGCGGTGGTTATGTCGTTGAAATTCCTGACGCCGCCGGAGGTGCGAACGAATCTCAAGAGGCAGTACAGGATATTCACCGACCCGGAGATGGCGAAGCACACCTGGGCGATGACGGTCATCTACACCATGACATTCGGATCGTTCATCGGTTACGCGGCCTCGTTCCCCCTCTCAATCAAGGTCATCTACGGTTTCCAGCATATCCTCGACCCCGCTACCGGTGTTTGGGATCATAGCATCCCTAATCCGAACGGTCCCAGCGCCCTTCAGTTCGCCTGGATCGGGCCCCTCATCGGCGCCCTCATCAGACCGGTCGGCGGCGTCATATCAGACAAGACGGGCGGCGCTATCATCACCGGCATCTGCGCGGCGGGGATGGTGATTTCGGCGGTCATCGTCGGTTACTTTATGAAGCTCTCCTACGCGGTACCGAATCCCGAGCAGTACTTCTGGATTTTCTTCGTCCTCTATCTCCTCCTCTTTGCCTTCTCGGGGATCGGTAACGGGTCGACCTTCAGGACCATCGCCGTCTCCTTTAACGAGGAGCAGGCGGGGCCGGTGCTCGGATGGACGTCCGCCGTTGCCGCATATGGCGCATTTCTTATACCGAAGATATTCGGAGAACAGATCAAGGCGGGTACACCGGAGCTGGGACAGTATGGCTTCGCCGCGTTCTACGCCCTCTGCTTTGTCATAAACTACTGGTTCTATTTAAGGCCGAACGCGTACATCAAGAACCCGTAAAGACCGTATCTAACCGAAATAAACGTGCAATTGCTATCGATTGCGAAGAGAAGGGCTTTTCTAATGAAAAGCCCTTCTCTTTCATTGGGTAATAGAGAGGGGAATTTTACATGGGCTGGTTAAGACCGGGATGGATTGAGAAATGGGACCCCGATGACGAGGGGTTCTGGAAGAGCGTCGGCAGCAGGGTTGCGTGGAAGAATCTCGCCGTTTCTGTCCCCGCGCTTCACCTCTCCTTCATCACCTGGATGATGTGGAGCGCCATCGTCGTCAACCTCAACAACATCGGTTTTAATTTCAACGTCGGCCAGCTCTTCTGGCTGACGGCATTGCCCGGTCTCTCAGGGGCGACACAGCGTATACCCCACTCCTTCCTCGTCAGTAGCTTTGGCGGAAGGACCATACACATCTGGAATGTGGCGACGATGATTATTCCGTGCGTGTGGGCTGGTTTTGCCATAATGAACAAGGAGACCACCTATACGACCTTTGTCATCATCGCCCTCCTCAGCGGCTTTGGCGGCGGTAATTTCGCCTCCTCCATGTCCAATATAAGCTCTTTCTTTCCGACAAGAAGGCAGGGGGCGGCTCTCGGCATCAACGCCGGTCTCGGCAACCTCGGAGTCAGTACGGTTCAGTTTGTTATCCCCAAGATAATCTGGGGCGGAACCCTCGGCGCCCTCGCGGGGGGCGCTCTGCTCTGGCGTCCGGGACGGTTCGAAGGGGGGGAGTGGGTATACACAGCCGGTGCGGCCGCAAGGGATATCTGGCTGCAGAACGCCACCCTCATCTGGATTGTCCCCCTCGTCATTGTTCTCATAGCGGTCATCCTCCTGATGAACAACCTCCACGCCTTCTCCATCCCCTTTGCTGAGCAGAAGCGAATATTCAGGTTCCCCCATACATGGATTATGACATGGCTCTATATCATGACCTTCGGCTCCTTCATCGGCTACTCGGCCGCCTTTCCGCTGACAATCAAGCTTGTCTACGGCGGTCTCCCCGACGCACCGGCGGGGCTGGCCCTCAAATACGCCTTTCTAGGACCCCTCGTCGGCTCCCTCTCACGGGTTGTCGGCGGGTACCTGTCCGACTGGTGGGGCGGCGCCAATGTTACCTGCGTCTCCGCGCTCGTCATGATCGGGGCGGCGGTCGGGGTTACCTTCTTTACCCATCCGACCGATATGACCACCTTCCCCTGGTTCCTCATCTGTTTCCTCCTCCTCTTTGCGGGTACCGGTGTCGGTAACGCCTCAACCTTCAGGCAGGTGGGGGTCATCAAGCAGTTTACCTTCCAGACGAGGGGGATTGTCCTCGGATGGATCTCGGCCATGGCGGCCTATGGCGCCTTCATCATCCCCATGGTATT
>JBHHXU010000049.1:0-8708 GCA_046757185.1 Thermodesulfobacteriota bacterium | reverse complement strand
CTCAGATAAAGCAGAGTAACCTACCATGAACAAACAGTGGTATGTCATTCATACGTATTCCGGTTTTGAACAAAAGGTGAAGACGACTCTTGAGGAGCGAATCAGCAGTGCAGGGAAAGAGGAGCTCTTTGGCGACATCCTCGTACCTTCCGAGAAGGTGGTGGAGATGCTCAAGGGAGAGAAGAAGACGACGTCGAGGAAATACTTCCCCGGATATATTTTAGTCAATATGGAGTTGAGCGAGGAGACGTGGCATCTTGTAAAGGACACTCCAAAGGTCACCGGTTTTGTGGGCGGCATCCTCCATCCCCCTTCAATCTCCGATGAGGAGGTTATGAAGATTAAGCGGCAAGTGGAGGAGGGGGCGGTGAAGCCGAAGCCGAAGGTGCTCTTCGATAAAGGGGAGAATATCAGGGTGGTGGATGGTCCCTTCACCAATTTTGTCGGCATTGTCGATGAAGTGAAGCCTGACAAGGGGAAACTCCGGGTTCTCGTAAGCATTTTTGGAAGGGCAACACCTGTTGAACTCGATTTTGTCCAGGTAGAGAAAACGTAAAAAATAACATAATCGTTCGTTCTCAGTGGTCGTTTGACGAAGGGATAGAGCGACTGCTGATAGCAGTAAGGGGATAATCCATGGCAAAAAAGATTCTTACCCAGATAAAGTTGCAGATCCCAGCCGGCAAGGCTAGCCCCTCTCCTCCTGTGGGACCGGCCCTCGGTCAACACGGCGTGAATATAATGGAGTTTTGCAAAGCCTTCAACTCCAAGACTCAGAAGGAAGAGGGGATGATCATTCCCGTGGTGATTACCGTATATGCCGACAGGTCATTTACCTTTGTGACAAAGACACCCCCCGCCTCGGTCCTTATAAAGAAGGCGGTCGGGATTGAGAAGGGGTCAGGTGTGCCCAACAGGGAGAAGGTGGGGACGATAACGAAGAAGCAGGTTGAGGACATCGCTAAGTTAAAAGACCCTGACCTTACGGCGGCAAGTCTCGATGCGGCTGTGCGGATCATAGAGGGGACGGCGCGAAGCATGGGAATAGTTGTGGAGGGATAATCGAGATGGGGAAGAAGTATCAAGAGGCAAAGGCAAAGCTGGAAGACGCAAAGATGTATAACCTTGAAGAGGCAATCCGGTCTCTCCCGGAAACGACAGTGGCCGCCTTTGATGAGACGGCGGAGCTGGCCGTCCATCTCGGCGTTGATCCCCGCCGTCCTGAACAGGTGGTGAGGGGGACCGTTCAGCTCCCCCACGGAACGGGGAAGAGCGTGCGTGTTCTCGTCTTTGCCAAAGGTGAGAAGGAGAAGGAGGCTGCCGATGCAGGGGCAGACTATGTAGGGGGCGAGGATCTGGTCACGAAGATTAATAAGGGGTGGCTTGAATTTGACAAGGTGGTTTCCACGCCGGATATGATGGGGATGGTAGGAAAACTCGGAAAGGTCCTCGGTCCCAGGGGGCTCATGCCCAATCCGAAGGTCGGCACGGTAACCTTCGATGTGGGGAGGGTGGTCGGCGAACTAAAGGCGGGGAAGATTGAGTTCAAGGTTGATAAGGGCGGTAATGTTCATGCCCCTTTCGGGAAGGTCTCCTTCGGGGTCGAGAAGTTAAGGGAGAATTTGGCCTCCATCCTTGACAGTCTTATCAAGGCAAAGCCGTCGACCAGCAAGGGCGTCTATATCAAAGGGGCCACGATCTCGACGACCATGGGGCCCGGGATAAGGATTGACCCCGTGGCTATAAGGAACAGCTTCAGGTGATGGATTGTCCAGAGGTGGGAAACCCTCGTTGAGAAATCCTTTACAATAAGTAATCTCATAGTCAGCAGTCAGAAATAGTGAGACTGTCTGGGCGGCATTCGATGTGTCTCTCTTGATAAGAGGCTGATAGTATATTTTCTTCGCCCTGTCGGCGGGGAACAGAAGGGCGCCGGGTGGTTCAGTAGAGGCACTCGGGGAGTTTAAAAAATAGTTTTTTGTATCTCATCTGTGTCGAAGACAGTAGGGGCTCACGGCTTAATAGTCCTATCGAGACCGGAGATGATGAAAGATCGAGGAGTTAGTCTGCCTTATCCGGATGAAGTATCTCCTGAGATGCTCCATGATAATGGTGTGATCCTTATCTTTGATACTGCTTTCTTCGCACACTATTTTGTGAGAGAAAGGAGGGAGGACAATTAACAGGAGTGAGAAGGAAAATGTAGTAGCAGACCTCAAAGATACCATAGGGAGGTCCAACGCGACCTTTGTTGCAGACTACCGTGGTCTGACGGTGAAAGATATGGTCGGGCTGAGGAAATCACTCAGGGAGGCATCCTCTGAGTTCAAGGTCGTCAAAAATACTCTTGCCCGTCTGGCATTTAAGGGCACAGAGGTGGAGCCTTTGAGCGACTCCTTTGAGGGGCCGACAGCCATTGCTTTCAGTTGTGCCGATCCTGTTGCCACGGCAAAGGTACTGACAGGCTTCGCAGAGAAGAGACCGAACCTTGAGATAAAATGCGGCGCCCTCGGCAGCAGGATTATCGACCTCGGTGAAGTGAAGGCCCTTGCGAAGCTGCCCGGTCTTGAAACGTTGCGCGGTAGGATTATCGGCCTTCTTCAGGCCCCTGGGACACAGCTTGTCCGTCTCCTGAATACCCCGGGCACACAGGTGGCGCGGGTTCTGCATGCCTATTCAGACAAGGGAGAGGGGTAGGTCGTGGTCAATTCACTGTGTGAACGGTTTTAAGGTTTTAAGGAAACGATTACACTAAGAAATTCAACGTAAAGGAGAAGAGAAAATGGCAGATTTACAGGAAATAGCTGAACAGTTGAGCGGCCTTACCGTTCTGGAGGCCGCGGAGTTAAGTAAGATTCTGGAGGAGAAGTGGGGGGTGAGTGCCGCTGCGCCGGTGGCCGTTGCCTCGGCAGCGGGTGCCGCTGCCGAGGAAAAGCCCGCTGCAGAGGAGCAGACAGAATTCAATGTGACTCTCAAATCCTTCGGAGCGGAGAAGATCAAGGTCATCAAAGAGGTGAGGACCATTACCGGTCTCGGTTTGAAAGAGGCAAAGGAGCTTGTTGAAGGGGCTCCAAAGGTGGTGAAAGAGGGGGTTACAAAGGACGAGGCCGCGGAGATCAAGAAGCAGCTGGAAGGTGCGGGAGCCGAAGTAGAGGTACAGTAATATTTACTAAAAAAAACGGGGTATCGCCTGTGCCCCGTTTACTTTTGCCGGGGAGGAGCAATATATGGCAAATGCCGTCATAAACAATTCATTGCTCAGGAAGAACTTTTCGAGGATAGGGAGGGTTGTAGATATACCGAACCTGATAGAGGTTCAGAAAAAATCCTTCGACCAGTTCCTCCAGGTCGACGTGAAACCTGAGGGGCGGAAGAGTAGCGGCCTTCAAGCGATCTTCGAAAGCGTTTTTCCTATCAAGGATGTGAGCGGACATGCATCATTGGAGTTTGTCGGCTATCGCCTGGGTGAGCCTAAGTATACCGTTGGAGAGTGTCACCAGAAGGGGATGACCTATTCGCTCCCCATCAGGATAATGGTGAGGCTCGTAGTCTGGGATAGGGATGAGAGTACCGGCACCCAGACCATAAGGGATATAAAGGAGCAGGAGGTTTATTTTGGCGAGATGCCGATGATGACCACGAACGGCACCTTTATCATCAACGGCACGGAAAGGGTGATCGTCAGTCAGTTGCACCGCTCTCCCGGGGTGTTTTTCGAAATCGAAAAAGGAAAGCTCTCAACGGGAAAGCTTCAATACACCGCACGTATTATTCCTTATCACGGCTCATGGCTGGACTTCGAGTTTGATCTCAAGGAGTGGGTCTATGTAAAGATAGATAAGCGGAGAAAAATGCCGGCAACGATACTCCTTAAGGCTCTCGGCTACTCCATAGAGGAGCTTCTCAACTATTTTTACCCCACCGAGGAGATACTCCTCGAGGGAAAGAAGATACTCAAGAGTGTTGACCCCGACCATCTGGTGGGTCAGAAGTCGAGTAGCAATATCAAGAACCCCAAGAGCGGGGAGGTCATCGTCAAACGTGAGAGGAAGTTTACCAGGCTCGCCGTAAAGAAGCTCATACAGAGCGGTATAGAGCATATTGCCGTTGGGAGAGAAGAAATTATCGGGAAGGTTATATCGAAGGACATTGTTGACCCGAATACCGGTGAGGTCATTCTCGAGTCGAACGAGTTGTTGACAGATGAAAAACTTGAAGAGATTACCGGGAAGGGTATCAAACGTTTTAAGCTCCTCTTCATGGAGAACGCCGGTACATCCTTTAGAGAGACCCTCCTCAATGATAAAATAGGAAACGAAGATACAAAGTCAATTCTCGATTTCAGGAAGGCCTATCCCGAAGATGCCACAACATCGATGACACTGAATGCAAGGATCGAGATATACAAGCGGCTCAAGCCGGGAGACCCTTCTACTATTATTGCGGCAAACCAGCATTTCAAAAGCCTCTTTTTTGACTCAGACAGGTATAACCTCTCGAAGGTCGGCAGGCTCAAGTTGAACAGGAGGCTCGGCTTTGATGTCCCCCTTGAAGTAACGACTCTGAGGAAAGAGGACATCCTGGAGACGGTCAGATACCTGATGGCCCTGAAGAGCGGCAATGGCGTTGTCGATGATATCGACCACCTCGGTAACAGGAGAATCAGATCGGTCGGTGAGCTCCTTGAGAACCAGTACCGTCTCGGCCTCCTGAGGATGGAGAGGGCAATCAAGGAGCGGATGAGCCTTGGAGAGGTTGAAATGCTGATGCCCCATGACCTCATCAACCCCAAACCTGTTTCAGCGGTGGTGAAGGAGTTTTTCGGGTCGAGCCAGCTCTCTCAGTTCATGGACCAGACAAATCCCCTCTCCGAGATTACTCACAAGCGGAGACTCTCCGCTCTCGGTCCCGGCGGGCTCACCCGTGAACGGGCAGGCTTCGAGGTCAGGGATGTGCACGTGACCCACTACGGCAGGGTATGTCCCATTGAAACACCTGAAGGTCCCAATATCGGCCTCATCGTCTCCCTCAGCACCTATGCGAGGGTCAATGAGTTCGGTTTCATTGAGACACCTTACAGAGAGGTCGTCAATGGGAAGGCCTCCAATAAGATACGGTATCTCTCCGCCCTTGATGAGGTGGACCACGTCATCGCCCAGGCGAACGCCCGTATCGACAAGGACGGGAGGTTTCTCGATGAGACCGTCTCCGCCAGAAAGGGCGGTGATTTTGTTATGGTGAAGCCGGATGCGGTTACCCTCATGGATGTCTCCCCCAATCAACTCGTGAGTATTGCGACAGCACTTATCCCCTTTCTTGAGAACGATGACGCCAACAGGGCCCTCATGGGTTCGAATATGCAGAGACAGGCGGTGCCGCTCCTGCTGACGGAGGCCCCCCTCGTCGGCACCGGCATGGAGGCGGCTGTCGCGAAGGATTCAGGGGTTGCTATCGTAGCGAATAGAGACGGTGTAGTGGAGAGTGTCGATGGCACCAGGGTGGTGGTCAGGTGTGAGGATGACGGTGTGGATATCTACAACCTTATGAAGTTTCGGAGATCCAACCAGAACACCTGTCTCAACCAGAAGCCGATCGTCAATAAGGGTGATATCGTAAAAGCCAATGATATTATTGTGGATGGCCCTTCAACAGACAATGGTGAACTTGCGCTGGGTAAGAATGTGGTCGTCGCCTTTATGCCGTGGGGGGGGTATAATTTCGAGGACTCCATACTTCTGAGTGAGCGGCTGATGAAGGACGATGTCTTCACCTCGGTCCATGTCGAGGAATTTGAGCTCGTAGCGAGGGATACGAAGCTCGGCAAGGAGGAGATTACCAGGGATATACCAAACGTGGGGGAGGATGCACTCGCCGACCTTGATGAGTCCGGCGTTGTCCGTATCGGTGCGGAGGTGAAAACGGGGGATATACTGGTCGGGAAGGTGACGCCGAAGGGGGAGACCCAACTCTCCCCTGAGGAGAAGCTTTTACGGGCTATCTTCGGTGAGAAGGCGGAGGACGTGAAAGACACCTCTCTCATCGTTCCACCCAGCATTGAGGGGGTTGTTATTGATGCCAAGGTTTTTTCGCGCAAGGGTGTGGAGAAGGATGAGAGGTCCAAATCCATTGAAGACAGGGAGATTGCGCGGCTCCTCAAGGACCAGGATGATGAGATCGAGATTGTACGATCCAACGCCTATAAGAAGATTAAGAAGCTCCTTGCGGGAAAGAAGTGCGCCATCAACATTACCGACAAGAAGGGTAATGTGATGCTTAAGAAGGGGGAGGTATTAAAGGTCGATAAGCTCGATACGATCCCTCTCGACAGGTTCGAAGACGTATCACTCATGGGGGATGAGCAGGCGGAGAAGGAGGTAAAGGGGCTTCTCGATAACCTGTCGGAACAGATAGACCTGATCAAGGTTGTTTTCGACGAGAGATTGAACAGGCTGAAACGTGGCGACGAGCTTCCCCCTGGTGTTATCAAGATGGTCAAAGTTTATGTGGTAATCAAGCGCAAGGTCTCGGTTGGGGACAAGATGGCCGGACGCCACGGGAACAAGGGGGTTGTTTCACGGATACTGCCTGAGGAGGACATGCCCTATCTCGCCGATGGCGCCCCCGTTGATGTTGTGCTCAATCCCCTGGGGGTCCCCTCCAGAATGAATGTGGGACAGATACTGGAAACCCACCTGGGGTGGGCCGCCAAGGCCCTCGGTCAGGAAATAGCCGATTGCCTTGAGAAGCACTTCAGTCCGGGCGCTCTGCGGGACAGGATTAAGAAGCTCTACTCCTCGCCGGAATTCAGCAGGTTCATCAACGGCCTTTCCGATGATGAAGTCATTGAGGTGGCACAGAGGCTCAGGAAGGGACTTCTCATCGCGAATCCCGTCTTTGATGGTGCTCATGAGGGAGAGATAAAGGAGATGCTTACGAATGCCGGCCTCCCGATGAACGGCCAGGTTGAGTTGTACGACGGGAGGACGGGGGAGAAGTTTGATCAGGATGTCACGGTCGGAGTGATGTACATGCTTAAACTTCACCATCTCGTTGACGATAAGATCCATGCGAGGTCGACCGGCCCCTATTCACTCGTCACGCAACAGCCTCTAGGCGGCAAGGCCCAGTTCGGCGGACAGCGTCTCGGAGAGATGGAGGTCTGGGCGATGGAGGCGTACGGTGCGGCCTATACACTCCAGGAATTTCTAACGGTGAAATCGGACGATGTGAGTGGGAGGACCAGGATATATGAGTCGATCGTCAAGGGAGATTATACACTGGAACCGAATCTGCCGGAATCGTTCAATGTCCTGGTGAAGGAGCTCCAGAGCCTCACGCTGGATGTGGAGCTCTTGGAGAAGGCGGAGGAGTAGAGGGGCGCTGCCCCTCATAAGGAGAGCTATGGAAGGATGTTCCCTTTTCGCGGAACCGCGACAGAAGCTCGTGGGAACAGAGTGGAAGAGCATTAACCCGGGCATAAGAGCCGTTATCCCAAGGAGGCCAGCTTGAATACTTTACTGTCACTTTTTGAAAAGCAGAAGAGACCGATGGACTTTAATGCCATCAGAGTGACCCTTGCCTCTCCTGAAAAGATAAGGGAGTGGTCGCATGGTGAGGTGAAGAAGCCGGAGACCATTAATTACAGGACCTTCAAGCCGGAGAGGGACGGCCTCTTCTGCGCAAAGATATTCGGTCCTGTGAAGGATTTTGAATGCAACTGCGGAAAATATAAGAGGATGAAGCACCGGGGGATTGTCTGTGAAAAGTGCGGCGTAGAGGTCATTCCGTCAAAGGTGAGGCGTGAGCGGTTGGGGCACATTGAACTGGCGACGCCCGTCGCGCATATCTGGTTTACACGGAGTCTCCCATCGAGGCTTGCCACAATTCTTGATGTTACCCTCAGGGAGCTCGAGAGGGTCCTCTATTATGAGAACTATATCGTTCTGGATCCTAAGGAGTCCGGTCTGAAGAAGGGCGATCTCATGAATGAGGAGAAGTACCAGAAGTCTGCTGAAGAGCACGGGCCGGACGGGTTTGTCGCCGAGATGGGCGCCGGCGCAGTACGGGAGCTCCTCAAGGAGATTGATCTCGATACGCTGTCATCCACCATACGTGCGGGAATGGTACAGAGTACCTCCGAGGCGACGAAGCGGAAGCTGGTAAAGAGGCTGAAGGTGGTGGATGCATTCCGGCTTTCGGGCAATAGACCGGAGTGGATGATCCTGGAGATAATCCCGGTACTTCCCCCCGACTTGAGGCCCCTGGTACCCCTCGATGGAGGAAGATTTGCTACCTCCGATTTAAATGACCTCTACCGGAGGGTGATTAACAGGAATAACCGTTTGAAGAGGCTTATTGAACTGAATGCCCCGGACATTATTATCAGAAATGAGAAGAGGATGCTCCAGGAGGCGGTGGATGCCCTCTTTGATAACGGGAAGAGGGGGAGGGTAATTACAGGTCAGAACAAGCGGGCCCTCAAATCCCTCAGCGATATGATCAAGGGAAAAGGGGGGAGGTTCAGACAGAACCTTCTCGGAAAGCGGGTGGATTATTCCGGCCGTTCCGTTATCGTTATCGGACCCGACCTCATGCTTCATCAGTGCGGTGTGCCAAAGAAGATGGCCCTTGAGCTCTTTAAGCCCTTTATCTACCAGAAGCTCGAGGAGAGGGGGTACGCAACAACCATCAAGAGCGCAAAGAAGATG
>JBHHXU010000048.1:0-8759 GCA_046757185.1 Thermodesulfobacteriota bacterium | reverse complement strand
GAGGCCCGGGATATTCAATGAATTTCTGGGTCAGAACCGGATTGTCGCCCTCCTCACACAGCTTGTCGAAAGGGAGGAACTCCCCTCCCTCATCCTGTGGGGACCACCGGGGTGCGGGAAGACAACGCTGGCAAATATCATCGCCGAGGCATCGGATGCCACAATGGTCTCCTTCTCGGCGGTCCTCTCCGGCGTCAAAGAGGTGCGGGAGGTCTTCAAGGAGGCGCAGCGTCAACTCCGGCTCACCGGGAGAAAGACAATACTCTTCATCGACGAGATACACCGCTTTAACAAGGCGCAGCAGGACGCGTTCCTCCATCATGTGGAGGACGGGACGATCATCCTCATCGGCGCGACGACGGAGAACCCCTCCTTTTCCCTCAACGCCCCCCTCCTCTCGCGGTGCAAGGTTCTGGTGCTTGAGGAGCTTTCCCAGGATGGTGTAAAGACGATTATCACGAGGGCTCTCACCGACGGGGAGCGCGGCCTCGGAGCCCTTGGCATCGAAATGGACGACGAGGCTCTGGAGTTCCTTGCCTTACAGGCAGACGGCGATGCGCGGACCGCCCTCAACACCCTGGAGGTGGCGTCCACCCTCGTCTCGCCCGACAAAAAGGGGAAGAGGAGAATCACCATCGATATCGCCGAAGAGGCGATGCAGAAGAGGGTGCTTCTCTACGACAAGGGGGGTGACGAGCACTACAACGTCATCTCGGCCTTCATCAAGTCGATGCGGGGCAGCGACCCGGACGGCGCCCTCTACTGGCTCGCACGGATGGTGGAGGCCGGTGAGGACCCCCTCTTCATCGCCAGGAGGATGGTCATCTTCGCCTCGGAGGACATCGGGAACGCCGACCCCCAGGCGCTCCAGGTCTCCAACGCGGTGAAGGATGCCGTCGATTTCGTCGGGATGCCGGAGGGGTGGATACCGCTGGCACAGGGAACCACCTACCTCGCCACGGCGCCGAAGAGCAACGCCTCCTACCTCGCCTACCTCGCCGCGGTCAAGGATGTGCGGAGGGAGGGACCCCTCTCCGTCCCCCTTCACATACGGAACGCCCCGACGCGACTCATGAAGGAGCTCGGCTACGGCCGGGGCTACAAGTACCCCCACAACTCCGGCGAGGGGGTGGTCAATCAGGAGTATCTGCCCGAAAAGCTCAGGGGGAGGGAGTACTACAAACCGAAGGAGTCGGGCGTGGAGCGTGACATCCGGGAGAGGCTCAAACGCATCAAGAATATCCGCAGTCGTAAACCGTAGCCTACAAACAAGTTGACAATTAAGGCATCCCGTGATAATCGTATCCGTCTATGGCACGGGAACTTTTACACCAACTGGAGGAAAAGGCCCTCTCCGGCAGCGGCATATCCACTGAAGAGGGGCGCCGCCTCGTCCGCCTCCCAGAGACCAACCTCTTCGACATCCTCGCTTCTACCGAGAGGATACGGCGCCACTTCAAGGGGGTCGATGTCAACCTCTGCTCCATCGTCAACGCCAAGAGCGGCCTCTGCGCCGAGGACTGCACCTTCTGCGCACAATCGAGCCGCTACAATACCGGGGTGGATACCTACCCCATGCTCCCCGCAGACCGGATCGTCGAATCGGCACGTACCGCCTCTCACCACGGCGCGCGGGAGTTCTCCATCGTCACCAGCGGGACGGGGGTACACCACTCTCACGATGTCGATATTCTGACCGAGGCGCTGGGGGGTATTGACAGAGAGACGAATCTTGAGAGCTGCGCCTCACTGGGGATCATGAAGGAGGAGACCCTTATGCAGCTCAAGGAGGCGGGGCTCCATAGCTACCACCACAACCTTGAGACCGCCAGAAGCTTCTTCCCGAAGGTATGCACTACCCATGACTACGAGGATGACGTAGAGACGGTCCGGCTGGCGAAGGAGCTCGGCTTCTATGTCTGCAGCGGCGGCGTCTTCGGTCTCGGTGAGTCCTGGGAGCAGCGGGTCGAGCTGGCCGAGACGCTCCGGGAGCTCGATGTCGATTCCGTCCCGATTAACTTCCTCAACCCCCGACCCGCAACCCCCCTCGAAAACGCCCATAACCTCACCCCCAGGGAGTGCCTTATGATAATCGCCCTCTTCCGCTTCATGCTCCCGGCAAAGGATATCGTCATATGCGGCGGTAGGGAGGTTAACCTCCGCGAACTTCAGCCCCTCATCTTCGCCGCCGGCGCAAACGGGATGATGGTGGGGAACTACCTCACCACGCCGGGGAGGGATTCCACAAAGGACCTCGCCATGATAGAGGACCTCGGCCTCAGGCCGCGGGAGTAGATGACCCTCGACTTCCTTGCAGAGGAACTGGAGGAACTGCGGGCAAGGGGACTCTATCGTACTACCAGGAGTATCGAAGGCCCCCAGGGACCGCGCGTCACAATCGACGGGAAGAACCTCCTCAACCTCTCCTCAAACAACTATCTCGGCCTCGCAGACCACCCGAAGATCAAGAAGGCGGCTGCTAAAGCCCTTCAGAGGTACGGCGCCGGGGCCGGGGCCTCACGGCTCGTCTCGGGCGATATGCCGCCCCACCGCGAACTTGAGGTGCACCTCGCCCGCTTTAAGGGTACCGAGGCGGCCCTCCTCTTCAACTCCGGCTACCACGCAAACCTCGCCATCATCACCGCCCTCGTCGGGAGGGGGGACGTCATCCTCTCCGACAGGCTCAACCACGCCTCCCTCATCGATGCCGCCATCCTGAGCAGGTCCAAAATCAAACGGTACCCCCATTGCGACACGGATACCCTCGGACGATTCCTCAGAGAGCACCGGCAGAGCCGGAGAAGGCTTATCGTTACGGACGGCCTCTTCAGCATGGACGGCGATATAGCGCCCCTCAAGGAGATTGCGCGACTGGCCGAGCGGTACGACGCCATCCTCATGGTTGACGACGCCCACGCGACGGGGACCCTGGGAGAGCACGGCAGGGGAAGCCTGGAACATCACGGCATAGCCAGTAGCGACATTATCCAGATGGGGACCCTTGGAAAGGCAATCGGCTCATTCGGCGCCTTCGTAGCGGGGAGGAGGGAACTCATCGACTACCTCATCAACAGGGCAAGGCCCTTCATCTTCACTACCGCCCTCCCCCCGTCGGTCTGCGCCGCCTCATCCGCCGCCCTGGAGATCATCAGAGAGGAGCCGGAGCTGATAGAGGCTCTGCGGGAGAGGGCCGCCTTCATGCGAAGCGCCCTGAAAGCGGCCGGTCTCAACACCATGACGAGCGAGAGCCAGATCATTCCCCTCCTCATCGGCGATCCGGAGAAGACCGTCGCCGTAAGCGACAGCCTCCTCGCGGAGGGGCTCTACGTCCAAGCCATCAGACCCCCCACCGTCCCCGCGGGGACGAGCAGGCTCAGGATTACCGTCATGGCCACCCACAGCTTCGACGACCTTCGTTCGGCCGCGAGAACCATCACAAAGGTCATCGCCGAGAATTGAGGGGGAAATCAAGATGCATCTCCTCTACAGGACCATCCCTCCCTGCTTGATGAATGACAAAACCACTTGACTGTCCCTACCCGTTGTGTCATCATTACGATACATCGCGGGGTGGAGCAGTGGTAGCTCGTCGGGCTCATAACCCGAAGGTCGCAGGTTCAAATCCTGTCCCCGCTACCAATAAAATCAAAGGGTTACGGCGTTTGCTGTAACCCTTTTTTTTTGGATTGTACTAAAATTGTATTAATATTATCCAAAACCTCTACCCCGTCTCGAAGAGATTCGGGGTAGTGATGGGCGTACCGTTGGGTCATGATGGGTGTCTTGTGCCTCAATAGTTTCTGAACCTTGTACAGATCTACCCCAGCCTGAACAAGCCTTGTGGCAAAGGTATGGCGCAGATCGTGGAAGCGGAAGTTCTTGACGCCAGCCCTTTCTCTTGCCTTGTAGAAGGCTCGTAGAAGGTTTCTAGCATTGATCCCGGTGCCTTCTCGACTATAAAAGACAAGATTGTTCTTTATCGATCTAACTTTGCTCCTTGCCTTTAGAACATCCAAAGCTTGTGTATTGATAGGAAGGGTATCTTTCCCGTCATTCTTCTGCTCAAGGATCGTAATGGTTCTCCTTGATAGGTCTACTCTGTCCCATGTTAAGTCAAGGATTTCAGCCTGTCGTAGCCCCGTATTAAGGGCAACTACTAGAATCTCCTGTAGCCATATTGGAGAGACAGACATCAAACCCTCTTCTTCTTCATGGGTCAGCCAGCGTTCTACCTGATTCTTGACCTTTTCCTTTGAGACCATTGAGACAGGATTAGAATCTACCCATTCCCATTCTCTCAGCGCAAGGTTATAAGCGTGGCTTAGAAGGCGCAACTCGTTGTTCACTGTGTTAGGAGCTGCCCCATCACCTCTTCTTCCACTCTTGTAATTAGAAAGATACCGCGGTGATATATCGGTTAGCATGTAATCTCCGAAATAGCAGATTAAGTGCTTCGCCAAACTCTTGTCACGAATGTGAGAACTGAGTGCCTTGTTTCGAGCTGAGTGTTCCTTAAGATACTTGTCTAATAGGTCTCTCAAGGTCTTACGCGCACCTACAGGCTTCTCAAACCACCTGCCCTCTACGATGTCTGTCAAGAGTTTTGCCTCTATCTTCCTCGCCAACGCCTTATTTCTTGTCCCTGTAGACTTCATCTCCTGCCTACCATTGTATGTGAATCTCATCCACCAAATTTGGCCTCTCTTATAAAGCCCCATCATCTACCTCCTTTCTTATGGGCTTTATCTAGGCCTAGCTTCCCTTTTGTAGGGGAATTGTACCGTGAACCTTTCACAGAAGCAATAGCACCGCTGATTATCCTGTCTATATCACTTCTGCCTACACACTTTGTCTTAATCTCCGGCATATTTTCCTTTGCTACTCTGCACTCTTTGATCCACTCCTCAATATCAGCCTGATCAAAACGCAGTAATCCATTAAGCTTGAATGAAGGGATTGCCCCTCTTGTTGCCCAGGCATAGATCGTTGATGCCTTGCAGTTCAATCGCTCTCCAACCTGATTTGCTGTTAGAAACTGTTTCATCATAAAAAACTCTGTTTCATGATATGGAAATCATTGCATTGCCCAGAGGTGATAGATGGGTATGCGAGAACCTTCTCCTTGTCAACTTGCCCCTCTAAACCCCATAAAAGTTCCGTTTTCAAGGCTAATATGACCCTCCTCCTAGCTTGTGTTGGTGTCCTGTCCGGTAGGGTATATTTTGATAAAGGGGGCAACTCTCTCCGTGACAGTCCTCTCCCCCCTCTTTACCACCGTTACAGATATAGCACTGGGCGAGAGCCTGTTGCTTCCATGTAAGTTTTTTACCTGCCTTAAAGCTGGCGTATTCCTTCTGCCCTTTAAACATTCCCATTGCATACTCCTTTCTATGCTTACTCAACAGAGCTCCTCATTTATGGAGATCTACACATCTGCTCATTTTTCAACACTCCTTCCAATTCTTTGCCGATTTGAAAGGGTGTCCCCTCGCCACTTCAGCAATCCGGTACTTCTATGTATTACTTTTTTTGGGCAGGCTCTGTGAAGAGCAGATAGATGCCTTTCTGACCTGTGATTTTTCTCAATATTGGAAAAACCGGCTAAACTGGAATCCTTTGCTGAGATTATTTGGAGTATTTTTTTCTTCTCTCACGGAATTTCATCTCACCTTTCTTATGATCCTTCCCCAAAATAAGTAATACACAGGTGGATCAACGCTCTTCTTTGCGCCACCTCTGGGTGGGTGACCGGCCGGGAACTTCAGTAGGCGCTTTCGCCTAAGAAAAGAACCATTTGGAGATGAGGGTGAAGTGAAGGGAAGCCGCCCGGCGTTGAGGGCAGTTAAGGAAGGTATCTTGTGGCATATTTTGGAGCCGCAACGGTGGTATGCGGGCCAACCACAATCAATACCTGAGAATAGTCCTGGCAACGATTCCTAGCGGTGATGACTACGACGATAAAAAATGAGGATTGGCCTGAACATATTGCAAAGGAGTTATTGCAATGAGTGACAGAAAGGACTTAATTAACGAGCTTCTGAAGAAATCAGTTACGTATTCTGATATCAGAAAACATAAGTTGGACGACAATGATATCAAGAACCTGCATTTCATGAACTGCATCACTCAGAGAGAGTTTGTGTGCATGTATCGGCAGATGTACGCAAGCAGTAGGCAGGAGGCATATACTGAGTGGAGGCGGCAGCGTAAGAGGCACTTGAAATATAACACTGCGGAGATAACGAGTATGTACTATCATCTGTGTCGGAGCCGTGGTTTTGATATAAACAGAGTGAAGGATGGATATGAGAACCACCTGCTAACGGGACAGTACTTCACCTCGACCCACGACTATGTAGAGTTGTTCCTGGCTGAGTTTCGTGATGAGCTCTATACGCAAACTCCATTTCAATGGCAGAAGCAGCAAGTGCCCTCAGCGTAACACAGCGGCATTTATTGAGACTGGTGAAGAATGGGAAGATTGTGCGGCACAGCCATAGTAAGAGGATAAGTAAATATAGTGTGACCAATATCCTGAAGGATCAAATCCATGAGAAGTGCAATATGCTTGCGGAACTTTCGCCAAAACACCTGGATGGGTTGATTAACGAACTTGCTATGCGATTATTCTGAAAAGAATATCATGTGCAAAACGGCTAAGGAAAACGGACATGATGTCCAAAATCGTTAGCATGCTAATGAAAACGGACATGATGTCTGAAACGTAAGACGTTAGACAAGGAGCCTTTGTCCAAGAAATCATGTGCGCTTTGTCCTGAGTGTGAAAGGGCATATTAATGGTATTGATTATAGGTCTGGCTTCCCCTTCTACCTTTAGCAATTACGATATTTCTGCCAATCTCAGTATTTCCTCTATATTTGGGCGTGTTTTAGTACAGTGGTGTGGGGATGGGAGCGAAAATAACGGAAGTTATGGACTTAACAAGCAATCTCCTGCCGCTCGATACACGGGGTGGAATATATGGAGTTATTAACCCGGCAAGCAATTAGGGAGACATTGTATTCACAGTATGCTATGCTTCATGGATGAAAACGGAAGATGCGAGGAAGTTACCACCAGCGGTACAGGAGCAATTGCGAAAGCAGTCTATACGGCTTCGCAAGCAAGGGAGGACGTATAGTCAAATTGGCGAGATAGTAGGGGTTCATGGCAACACAGTCTGGAAGTGGTGGAAGAAATACAAGGCAGGTGGCGCTAAGGAGATAAGAGCGAAGAAGCGTGGTCGGCTGGAGGGTTCGGATCGTAATCTTGATGCTTCACAGGAAGGAGCGATTCAGAAAATGATAAAAGACAAGACACCCGACCAGTTGAAATTGATGTTTGCCTTGTGGACTCGCCAGGCTGTGCAGGAATTGATCCGACTACATTGTGGCATAGCGATGCCCATTCGCACAGTAGGCGAATATCTTAAGCGGTGGGGATATACGCCTCAGAAGCCCCCTTGCGGCGGGCCTATGAACAGCGGTCTGCTGAAGTACAGAAGTGGCTCAACGAACAATACCCTGCTATTGCGGCAAGGGCGAAGCAAGAGAGTGGTGAGATACACTGGGGTGATGAGACGGGGATACGCAGTGACTGCCAACATGGTCGAAGCTACGCTCCCAAGGGTCATACTCCAGTGATTCGTCTATCTGCCAAGCGTACCTCGATTAACATGATCTCTACCGTGACCAATCAAGGCAAGATCCGTTTTATGCCCTATGAGGAGAGCATGAACGCAGCAGTTCTGATCAAATTCATGAGGCGGTTAGTCAAGGATAGTGAGAAGAAGGTCTTTCTGATTCTGGACAATCTGCGGGTTCACCATTCAAAGGTTGCTAAACAGTGGCTGTCCAAGCATAGTAACGAGATCGAGGTATTTTTTCTGCCAGCCTATTCACCGGAACTGAATCCGGACGAGTATTTGAATTGTGATCTGAAAGCGGGTGTCCACTCACGACCTCCTGCACGAAACAGGGAAGGACTAAAGAAAAAAGTAAACTCACATATGCTGAAAATACAGAAGATGCCAGCGAGGGTAGTCAAGTATTATAATCACCCAAAGATTGCATATGCAGCATAATATTCTCCCCGTTTAATTGCCGGGTTAATATTGCTCACCCTTGTAATGCGGTGTACACCTACTACTCCGCACTTCTGAATTAGACTCAGTATTGATAATTCCTGGTAGTAATAAAGAACATCAATGAAAGTTAATTGGAAGAAGGTCAACCCATATCAGCACATTCGCTAAGGAGATTTGGAATATATTGAGATTTTGGGATACCCAAAAATAAATATTATACGAGGATTCTGGGGAGAGCGGTGGTCTCGCCCTTGTAGTTTCTGAGGGTATACTCCTCCTCGTTCTTGTCCATTATGTAGTAGTCGGGCATGAGGGGAATCTTCCCTATGTTCGTGGCAATCACGTACATGGGCTGGGCAAGTCCAGTAGTGTGCCCCCTGATAGCATCCCTTATGAGTTCAGCCCCCTTTTCAACGGGGGTCCTGAAGTGATCTATTCCAGGGGCCGCTTCGCAGTAGAAGACGTAGTAGGGGCGTATCCTCACCTGGAGGAGCTTCTGGTGCAGCTCTCGGAAGGTTGGAACATCATCGTTGATGCCCTTCAAGAGCACTGCCTGATTCCCAACGTTTACACCACAGGAGAGCAGGTCGTAGACCGCCCTGGAGGTGTGCTCAGTGAGTTCTTTCGGGTGGTTGCACTGTGTGTTTATCCAGAGGGGCACCTTGTGGTAGC
>JBHHXU010000047.1:0-8770 GCA_046757185.1 Thermodesulfobacteriota bacterium | reverse complement strand
CTTCTGCCCTGGAGTGTCCGGAGAGGCCTGAAGGAGAGGAAAAGAGAAGTAAATCTTGAAACCACCCCGCACTCCTCGGAGTGCGGGGTGGTTTTTTTTGATGAGCTCCGGATGCTCTTCCCACAGGAGCCGGGAGGGGGACATTGAGATGACTCAAGGAGAGGCGGCACTGTGGATGAGGATTCCGTGGATGACAAGGGGGGGTGCCGGTTCGCGCCTCTTCCGACATATGTAGGTGGCAAACAGCAGGCGAAACCTGCAGGCGAAACCTGTTGAAAAGTGACAACCTATCTGTTACAATTGTTAAATAATTCGGAAGAATAACAACTATGGAGGTGCTGAAGTGTCGAAGCCGCAGTTAAAAATAAAGTACCGGTGTCTCCACCCCTCCTGTCAGGTTTTCTGCAAGAAGGGTGAACTTACTTTAGATGATGAAAACTTTGGAGAGCTGACTGCCGCTTACGATGAGGAATCGGTCTTCAAGAGTCCGAGGAATTACTGTCGTCTCGGTTTTGCCCAGCCGTTCAAGGCGGTCTCAATGGAAGAGGTCGTCCCTTCTTACCCCGGTGAAGATGCATCAGCCGATGCTCAACAGAGTCAGGGGGAGATAACGGATCCCCTAGATATGCTCAAAGGGGAGCATCAGGGGGTTCTGAAGAAGCTCGATGCGATTGAGGAGCAGATCAGGAGACGTGACCTTGACGCGTTGTGGCTGACGACGGCAGCGGTTGAGAACGATATCGTACTCCACTCGATTATGAAGGAGGAGCAGGCCCTTTTCCCCGCCATTGAGAATGTCATCCCGATGGGTCCCTCACTTATCTCGATTATGCATGAGGATCACAAGGAGTTTCTCTCACTCCTCCACGCCTTGAGGGCGGCACTGCAGGACGGTGAGGTTCTTGACGGAATCGCCAATTCCATTATCGTGAATCTGAGGAGCCATATTCGCAAGGAGGATAGTGAATTTTTTGGTATGATTGACGATCATATCGATGAGGAGATGAAGAAGGGGCTCCTCGACCAGTTCGTGGCCATTGACAAGTCGTATGTGCCGATAGAGCCCGGGGTTCGCACAGGGGGCAGGCTCTCATCCTATTCAGAACTGCGGAAGAAGATAGACGCAGAGGTAGACGCCATGCGGCATAATCTGGTGAACCAGGAGAGCAGCTGCTGCGAGCATGCATAGGGGGGTGTCTCGACCCCTGTAAACAAAGATAACTACTTAGGTACGTAGGCTGAAGTACATCAACCTGAGTAGAGTAGTGATAACAAAAAAAGGAGAGTAAACTCGGATGGGTTCCTCTCCTTTTCAGCTGATGCTTACAGGAACCTTACTGGACGGTCTGGGAAGACGGCGCCGGTGCAGCCTTCTGCTGATCCGGCATGGTGGGAACGCCGAATTTATCGTTAAAGACATTGATGATGTAGAGGAGTGTCCTGTGATTCAGGAGGAGCCCCTTGAATAGCTGTGTCTTTGTAAGGGTATCGAAGTAGAACTCATAGGAGAATTGCACCTGCCTGACCACGCCCTCTTCGTCGGTGTTCATATCGTAGCTGTTTTCGAGGAAGATGAGATCCCGCCTTATCTGGGAATAGAACTTGTCCCGTTCATCCTCTTTCATCTCCTTCATCTTTGTCATATGCTCTTCCGCTACGGCAACTCCATTGAGGAGCACACAGAGACCGGGATACTCCTTGGGCTGGATTATCCTCTGACGCTTCATGGTGCCGAGAGGATAGTCGATCTCGAAGTGGAAGCTCGATGACGGATCCTCTATTATCTTAATGTTGTGGGTGTTCTCATTGAGCCATTGCATGATGGCCTCTTTGGCTTCTTCAGGTGTTTTGTATGACATGCTGCCCTCCCTTTCTAATGTAGGTTGAACTGTTTTTTGAATAAAATAGTCTATAGTAATCGAGAAACGGTGTCAACAAAAAACGACAATTGAAACGTGATAGTGCATTCATGGGCAGGGGATAGGAGGCTTTTTTGGTTGCAAGGCTATGGTAATTTACATATAATGGTTAAAATTTGTGCCTCCACAGCGCATTTTGATGGGATTGCGAGAGTGGCGGAACTGGCAGACGCGCCAGATTTAGGATCTGGTGGGAGACCGTGGGGGTTCGATTCCCCCCTCTCGCACCATAAGAGGGATTCACGATAACGAGGAAATCTGTATGAACCCAAATTATGCGTTAAGCAACCATAGAGAGCACAGAGGAAATAATGAACGAGATTATTCTTCGCATATAGATATATCTCTCCATGTCCTCTCTGGTTAGTGCATTGTTAGGGATGGAGGACATGAAGAGGATACAAAGGAGATGGATTGATGGTAAAGGTGGCGGTTGAGGAGTTAAGCCAGGCGAAAAGGAGGCTCAGGATAGATATCCCCGCGGAGGAGGTGGATCGGGAGGTCAGTAACGCCTACAGGAAACTCCAGACGAGTGTCAGGGTTGATGGTTTCAGGAAGGGCAAGGTGCCGGTATCCGTCCTGGAGAAACGTTACGGAAGCCATGTGCTCGACGAGGTTTCGACAAAGCTGATTGAGCAGTCCTTTCCCCGGGCGGTTAAGGATAGGGGACTCTCCCCAGTCGCCATGCCGGTCATAGAGGCGAAGACGATAGAAAGGGGCAAGCCTTTTGTTTATGATGCAACGATTGAGATCGGCCCGAACCTTGATCCTCAGGGGTATATCGGGATGGCAGTGAAGGGCGAGGTAGAAGAGGAGCCGGAGGTAACGGATGATGATGTGAACGATGTTATTGCAACACTGAGGGATAAACGAGCGGAATTTAATGATGTGGAGAGGGGGGTGGTGGAGGGTGACCTCCTCTTTGTTGATTTTACGAGCTCCGTCGATGGGGAGGAAATCAAGGATTCACATGCGGAGGACTACCCTGTGAAGATCGGGGACAAGACCATGCTCCCCGGTTTTGAAGAGGCCCTTGTCGGGTTGAAAAAGGGTGATACAAAGGAGATAAAGCTGACACTACCCTACGATTTCCGCGAAGTGGCCCTCGCCGGCAAGGAGGCCGTCTTCAACGTGACGGTAAAGTCGGTTAAGGAGAAGGTGCTGCACGAGCTGGACGATGAATTTGCCAAGGACCTCGAATGTGAAAATCTTAATGAGTTGAAATCGAAGGTGAGAGAGGGCATTGTCAGCGAAAAAAAGGCTATCACAATGAGAAATGTGAGGAGGAAGATCGCTGATGAGCTCATAGAGAAGAACAGCTTTGAGCTCCCCGAATCGCTGCTGAAGAGGTATTTAAAACCCCTCCTTGAAAGGGCGGTTGAAAATGTAAAGAAGGGCGCCCCTGACCAGGAGGATGCCAATCTCTCCCAGGAGGATCTGGAGAAGAAGTATGCCAAGATAGCCGAGGCACAACTGAGGAGAGACATGGTCATGGACGCCATAGCGGACAAGGAGAACATTTCGGTCTCTCCCGAAGAGATTGAGGCAAAGATTGAGGAGGTTGCCAGAGAGAGCGGAGAGAGTGTTGAGGCGGTGAAGGAGAATATCGATAAACAGAACATGACCGCTCTTCTCAAGAAGAGCCTTCTTGACGAGAAGGTCTTCACATTAATACTGTCAAAGGCGGTCTGATGGGTTTTTGCATTTCAGCAACGACGGATTTTCGGTAATCACGAGCACTCAGTGAGGGGGTATCCATGACTCTAGTTCCGATGGTAGTAGAACAGACGGGGAGGGGAGAGCGGGCCTATGATATCTATTCGCGGCTTCTCAAGGACCGGATAATATTCCTCGGAAGCACCATTGATGATAACGTAGCCAATCTCATCATTGCACAGTTACTCTTCCTCGAGTCGGAGGATCATGAGAAGGACGTCCATCTCTATATCAACTCACCTGGTGGGATTGTCAGTGCAGGCCTTGCGATATACGATACCGTGCAGTATATAAAGCCCGATGTATCGACGATCTGCATCGGACAGGCCGCGAGTATGGGCGCCCTCCTCCTGGCCGGCGGCGCCACGAACAAGAGGTTTGCCCTTCCCCATTCAAGGGTTCTCATCCATCAGCCGCTTGGAGGCGCGCAGGGGCAGGCTACCGACATCGATATTCAGGCCCGTGAGATTCTACGTATGAGGGAGGAGTTGAGCAAGATAATGGCCGGCCATACCGGAAAGCCTCTCGAAAAGATAAGGGAGGATACGGAGAGGGATTTTTATATGAGTAGTAAACAGGCTAAGGATTATGGTATACTTGATGAAGTAATAGATAAGCGGCCTTCGTAAGTGCAGGTATCAGTACCTTTCAGGAGGAGTCATGGCAGGGAATAAGAGGAGCAATCACTTGACCTGCTCTTTTTGCGGCAAGGGGCAGGAGGAGGTGCGGAAGCTTGTCGCCGGTCCGATGGTCTATATCTGTGACGAGTGTATAGAGCTCTGCAACGATATAGTCGCCGAAGAGTATGAGAAGGATAGTATCAAGAGAAAGACACCGAGCATCCCCAAACCTGTTGAAATCAAACGGTCCTTGAATGACTATGTGATAGGTCAGGAGAGGGCTAAAAAGGTACTCTCCGTTGCGGTTCACAATCACTACAAGAGGATGGAGCACAAGGCCACGCTCACCGATGTTGAACTGCAGAAGAGCAATATACTCTTAATCGGGCCCACCGGCTCCGGGAAGACCCTCCTGGCCCAGACCCTCGCAAAGATGCTGAATGTGCCGTTCACCATTGCCGATGCAACGACACTGACCGAGGCAGGGTATGTAGGTGAGGACGTAGAGAATATCATTCTCAGCCTCCTCCAGAATTCCGAGTATGATGTGGCGAGATGCCAGAAAGGGATAGTCTACATCGATGAGATAGACAAGATATCGAGGAGGTCCGACAGCCCCTCAATTACACGCGACGTATCGGGGGAGGGGGTACAGCAGGCGCTCCTCAAGATTATAGAGGGAACGGTTGCCAATGTGCCGCCGAAGGGTGGCAGGAAACATCCCCAGCAGGAGTTCCTCCAGGTTGATACATCAGATATCCTCTTTATCTGTGGCGGCGCATTCAGTGGTCTCGATAGTATCGTACAGCAGAGGGTGGGAAAGAAGAGGCTCGGATTCGGCACCGACAAGAGGCATGTTTCAAAAAAGAGGGAGAGCCGGGAGTTGTTACACATGGTCGAGCCCCAGGACCTGCTGAAGTACGGTCTCATCCCTGAGTTTGTCGGCAGACTGCCCGTGCAAACGGTACTTGATGAGCTCGATGAAGGCGCCCTCCTCAAGATACTGACAGAGCCGAGGAACGCCCTCGTAAAGCAGTACCAGAGTCTCTTCGGTTTTGAGGATGTGAAACTGAAATTCACCGATGGCGCCCTTATGGCAATAGCGAAGAAGACCATGAAGAGGAAGACGGGTGCGCGTGGACTGAGGGCAATCCTTGAGGATGCTATGCTCGATGTCATGTATGAGCTCCCCTCGCAACCGAATGTAGAGGAGTGCATTGTCAACGAGGATGTAGTCATGAAGGGTGCAACGCCTATTCTCATCTATGAGAAAAAGGTTGAAAGTGCCTGATTAGTTGAGCGGCGGGCCGACAGACTCCGCTTTAGGATGTGATCGATATATACCGGTAATACTGTTCAAGGGTTGAGGAGAGGGTGAACGGAGAGACACTCACCTCCTTGACCCTGTTTGAAATAACTCCATTAACGGCGATTTAAGAACAGGTTTGAAGAGGTAATATCCATGTTAATAAGAAATAAAGCCAATAAGGGCAGTGAAGAGCCCCGTGAAGTCCTGGTACCATTTATTCCCCTGCGGGACATCATCATATTCCCCCATATGGTAGTACCCCTCTTTGTCGGCCGAGCGAAGAGTATCAGGGCGATGGAGGATGCGATGAATAACAATAAGAGCATCCTCCTTGCAGCACAGAAGAATGCCAAGGTTGAAGACCCCTCTCCCGAGGATATCTACAGTGTGGGTACCCTAGGGACCATTCTCCAACTCTTAAAGTTACCTGATGGGACGGTGAAGGCCCTCGTAGAGGGGAAAAAGCGGGCACGGGTCAAGGATTTCGTCTCTAGCGAAGAGTGCTTTATGGTGGCTATCGAAGAGATAGAAGAGGTACTTGAAGAGAACCGGGAGACCGAGGCACTGATGAGGGGTGTTTCCAAGGCCTTCGAGACCTATGTGAAGTTGAATAAGAGTGTGCCCCCCGAGATGATTATGTCGGTCTCTTCCATCGAGAATGCAAGCAGGTTGACCGACACCATTGCTGCACAGTTGACCGTTAAGCTCGAGGAGCGGCAGAGGCTGCTGGAGATCGTCAATCCCACTCATCGGCTGGAGCGCCTCTTCGGTCTGATGGAGGGGGAGATCGACAAGCTCGAGATAGAGCGGAAGATACGGCAGAGGGTGAAGAAGCAGATGGAAGGCGCCCAGAAGGACTACTATCTCTCCGAGCAGATGAAGGCGATACAGAAAGAGCTGGGGGATAAGGATGAGTTCAAGGCAGAATTTGAGGAGCTGGAAAAGAAGCTCAAGAGCAAGAAGATGTCAAAAGAGGCTGCCAAGAAGACGAGCAAGGAGCTCAAGAAGCTTAAGCTGATGCCCCCCATGTCTGCCGAGTCAACTGTTGTCAGGAACTATATAGACTGGATGCTCTCCCTCCCGTGGCACCATACCACCGAGGAGAAGAAGGACATTGAGAGGGCTGAAGAGATACTGGATGAGGACCATTACGGCCTCAAGAAGGTCAAGGAGCGGATACTCGAGTATCTTGCAGTGAAATGTTTTGTTGATGAGATCAAAGGACCCATCCTCTGTCTCGTAGGACCACCCGGTGTCGGCAAGACATCTCTGGCAAAGTCGGTTGCACGGGCGATGGGGAGAAAGTTCGTTCGCATGTCACTCGGCGGCGTAAGGGACGAGGCGGAGATCAGGGGACACAGGAGGACCTATATCGGCTCCATGCCCGGCAAGATCATCCAATCCCTGAAGAAGGCCGGCTCCAGCAACCCTGTCTTCCTCCTCGATGAGATTGACAAGATGAGCACCGATTTCAGGGGCGATCCCGCCTCAGCGCTCCTGGAGGTGCTGGATCCGGAACAGAACAACACTTTTAATGACCACTACCTTGACTGCGATTATGATCTCTCAAAGGTCATGTTTATCACAACGGCGAACAGTATGAGCGGTATACCCTATCCCCTCCTTGACAGAATGGAGGTACTGAGAATACCGGGCTATACCGAGGTGGAAAAGCTTCACATAGCGAAGCAATTCCTCGTGCCGAAACAGTTCAAGGCTCACGGCATGACGGATGAGAAACTGGAGATCCCCGAGAGCACGATCAGGGCCGTTATTCGGTGTTATACACGAGAGGCCGGTGTGAGGAACCTTGAGAGGGAGATTGCGAAGGTCTGCAGGAAGGCCGTCAGGGAGTTCCTGAAGAATGGGGAGAAGGAGAGGATTAAGATTACCTCAAGGGGGCTGGCAAAGTACCTCGGCGTGGCAAAGTACCGTTACGGTACTGTCGAGGAAGAGGATGAGATCGGTGTTGCTACGGGACTTGCATGGACGGAGATGGGGGGTGAGCTCCTCTCTACGGAGGTCACCATAATGCCCGGAAAGGGGAATCTCACCATCACCGGTAAACTCGGCGATGTTATGCAGGAGTCGGCCCATGCCGCCCTCAGTTATATCAGAAGCAGGGGCGATCAGCTCGGGCTCGAGAAGGAGTTCTACAAGAAGATTGACATACACATACATGTCCCGGAGGGCGCCATTCCAAAGGATGGGCCGTCTGCCGGGATTACGATGGCCACGGCCATTGCTTCCGCCCTCATGAAGGTTGCCGTAAAGAGAAAGGTGGCCATGACCGGTGAGATAACCCTCCGAGGGAAGGTTCTCCCCATTGGCGGCCTGAAGGAGAAGCTCCTTGCGGCACACAGGGGGAATATCCCGACGGTCATCATCCCCAAGGAGAATGAGAAAGACCTGAAGGACATCCCTTCGGAAGTACGCAGGAAACTAGAGGTTATTCTGGTTGAGCACATGGACGATGTTTTAAAGCGTGCACTGGCGTTGAAGAGCCCCGAAGAGATTTTCAAGAAGGGATATGAAAAGGAGGCTATTGCCAGTGATATCCCCCATGACGGGAAGGTGATTACACACTAAGGAAGGTCAGGTTTATTCAGAGGTTCTCTAGGGCTGAAGAGAGAGTCGTGTGTGTAACCCCCTTGACAATAGATGGGAAAGCTGATAGATATCCCTCTGCGTTATCTAAGGGAGAGTGTGTAATACAGGCGGGTAGCTCAGTTGGTAGAGCGCAGCCCTTACAAGGCTGATGTCGCAGGTTCGATCCCTGTTCCGCCTACCATTGTAATGACAATTACCAATTGAATGTTAAAGCGGGGCCGTAGTTAAGTTGGTTATAACGCCGGCCTGTCACGCCGGAGGGCGCGGGTTCGAGTCCCGTCGGCCCCGCCAGCATTACAGTAGCAGAATTAGGGGGTTAGCCAAGCGGCTACCCCTTTTTCTGTGTCTCCAGACTGTCACCAACACCACCGAATGGAGGTGAATAATGAAAGATTTTATTCCCTTAGGGCATGAGAATATTGAGATAAAAAAACAATTAATTGAATATGCACGAGGTTTAAAAGAAAAACCAGAATTTGAGAATCAGCTTGCATCAGCTTTTATCTATATTAGCTTTGCAGACTATCTTTGCAAAAACTTATTAGGGAAGCTCTGATTTATTCCTCTCCCTTTTTATGATACATTAACGTGCATCA
>JBHHXU010000046.1:0-8799 GCA_046757185.1 Thermodesulfobacteriota bacterium | reverse complement strand
GAAGCACTTCATGGAGCTTCGAGAGAGGGCGCCTGCGAACAGTGGGATATGTTCCGGCCTCGCCCACATCTACCTCTGGCGCGGGTGGCATCACAGGGCGTTGAGGGAGTTCAGGGTCATTGAGAGCAGAGACCCCGGCAATGTCGGGATCCTGACCGGCAAGATTGCGGCGCTCAACGAGGTCGGCCTGAAGAGCGAAGCAAGGGAGGCCGCGGCGTCCCTCCTGTCACGCCACCCCGGGAACAGGCATATTCAAAACCTCATCCGGCGGTTTGAGGTAGAAGAGACGGGGGAGGGCAATCTTTCTCTCGTCTATACATGGGACGAGGACGGCACAAAAGAGGTGCGGGCCGAAACAACACTCTCCCATCCCCTTTCCCTCAAGACCCGGCTCTACGGTTTCCTCCTGTGGCAGAAGACGTGGGACGACACCCTGGAGAGTTACTTCCGCCGTGCAGGACTCGGTGTAACGCACCACCTCGCCACCTCATGGATGGTGCGGCAACACTTTGCCATCAATACGGAGGATGGAGAAGACTTCGGCTCCTTTACCCTCGCCGATTTTCACCCGAACGACTACTGGAGGTTCGAGATATCCTTTGACTCCTTCACCACCGATGTCCCCATGCGGGCCCGTATCTTCGACATCGACGCCGACAAGACCGTCTTCGGGGCCACCTACAGGGAGAGCGACTGGCGGAGCTACACCCTCTCCCTCTCCACCATGAGCTTCTCCGACGGCAATCGAAGGGATGCGGCCCTCATCGGTTACGAACAGGGGCTCTGGGCAAAGGGCGACTGGATGATGCGGCTCATGCTGGACCTCTACTCCTCCCGGAACTCGCTCGATGACGCACCCTACTTTAACCCGGAGGAGGACTACAGCCTCTCCGTCACTCACCGTACGGAGCACACCCTCCGGCGGTCCCGGAACAGCTCTCACCTGCAACGCTTCTACCTTACCCTCGGCGGTTACAAACAGTCGGGCTTCTCCAACGGCCTGACCGGAGCCGTAGAATACGAGCATGAGTACACCTTCTCCGATGTCCATGCCCTCCTCCTCGGAGCTGCCGTTGCCAGGAATGTCTATGACGGCGAAGGGGTCAACAGCTATACCCTCTCCCTCAACTATACGGGGAGGTTCTGATGACGAAACGGCTGGTCATCCTGTTTCTGTTTTTCGCCCCCCTCCTCGCCCCTTATTCGGCGTCGGCCAATGTGATGAAGCCGGGGGAGTTCCTCGTCCTCTGCTATCACGCCGTCCCCGTTGAGGCATCTCCAGACGACCCCTTGAGCATACCTCAAAAACTCTTTGTCGAACAGATGGAGTATCTTAAAACCCACGGTTACCGCCCCGTGTCGCTGGACGACATCGTGAGGGCCGGTGAAGGGAAAAGCGAACTGCCGGAAAAACCGGTCCTCCTCACCTTCGATGACGGATATGTCTCCTATTACGAATTCGTTGCGCCACTGCTGAGAGAGTACGGCTACCCCTCTGTAGTGGCCATCGTCGGTCGGTTTATCGATAACCCACCCGACGACTCCACCGAACCGTTCATGAGCTGGAAGCAGATAAGGGAGGTGAGCCGGAGTGAACTCGTTGAGGTCGTCTCTCACACTTACGGCCTCCACACGTCGATACCCTACACCCCCCAGGGGAATGTGGGACCCGCCGCACTGGTGCGCGCATTTCATGGCGATACCGCTACCTACGAGTCGGAGGATGAATACAGGGCGAGGCTTTCTGCAGATTTCAGGACACAAAAAAAACTTTTCAGGAGGAAGCTCGGTCTTACTCCGCGGGGTATCGTCTGGCCCTACGGGAAGTTGACCCAGGTAGGCGAGGAGGTGGCAAGGAAGCACGGCTACCGTGTGAGCTTCTCCCTCGAAGACGGCTTCGCACAGGTAGATCGCCTCTTCTCCGTCAACCGCTACCTTATCTATAACGAGCCGATGAGTGACTTTATCGTCCTGCTGAAGGGTGAACAGGAGACACCGCCGGTCAGGGCCGTACAGGTGGACCTCGACCTCATCTATGTGCCCGGTTCTTCAGAAAAGACAGTCCGGAACCTCGACAGGCTCATCGACCGGCTCGTGGCCATGAAGGTCAACACCGTCTTCCTCCAGGCCTTCGCCGACCCGGACGGATCAGGTACCATCAGGAGCGTCTACTTCCCCAACAGCCTCCTCCCTGTGAGGGCCGATATCTTCGGTCATGCCGCTCACCAGATAGGCATACGGGATATGAAGGTATACGCATGGATGCCCACACTGAGCATCGAGTTTCCCGACAATGAACACAATGAGCGCCTGAGAGTACGGGAGAGGTCTCCCGACGGAATCAGGCCAAGCCAGTCGTGGTACGAGAGGCTCTCCCCCTTCGACAAGGAGGTGAAGGGGCTCGTCCGCTCACTCTATGAGGAGCTGGCCGCCCACTCCCGGATAGACGGCGTCCTCTTTCAGGACGATGCCTACCTTACCGGGAATGAAGATTTCCACCCTTCCGCTCTCGCCGCCTTCAGAGAGCGTTTTGGGGCACCGCCGATGGAGGATGAAATCGATACAGAGCGTGCACTCCGCTGGACACGGCACAAGACAGAGGCCCTCATCGACTTCACCGAGAACCTCATGGAGGGTGTGAGAAGATATGCCCCCGGAGCACGATTCGCGAGAAATATCTACGCGATCCTCCTCACCCACCCCGAATCGGAAAACTCTTTCGCGCAGAACTATGAACGTTTTCTCCAGACATACGACCTGGTCGTCGTCATGGCCTACCCCCAGATGGAAAAGGTCAACAGAGCCTCTCGGTGGCTTGAGGGGTTGGTGCTGACGGCAAAGGAGACGAGGGACGGTATAGAGAAGAGCGTTTTCAAGGTGCAGACCTACGACTGGAAGCGTGAGACATGGCTCGGCGACACCGTCGTCCTCAAGGAGATCCGTGACCTCCTCTCCTCTGGGGCGAGGCATGTTGCCTACTACCCCGACAACCCCCTGCTGGACAAACCAGCTCTCAGGACGATAACCCTCGAGATGTCAACCGAGAGCTACCCCTTTATGCCATGAGAGAAGCAGTAATCTTCATCACACAGTTTATCAGCGACTACGTCTTCCTCTATCCCCTCCTCATGAGCTTTGTCTGGATGATCGGCGGTCTCATCTTCTACTGGAGGTTGGAACGGGGGATAACCACCCCTCCCTCACTCAGCGAGTACCCCCTTTTTTCCATTGTCCTTCCCTGTCACAATGAGGAGAGACACCTGGAGGAGACGGTCACCCACCTCCTGGATCTCGACTATCCCGATTATGAAATCATTCTTGTTGACGATGGAAGCAACGACAGCACCGCGGCACTCCTCCACGACCTCTGTGAACGTCACGATAATGTCAGGGCCGTCTATATGAAAGAGAATCGCGGCAAGGGTTCAGCCCTCAGCATGGGTTCGCTAGTCTCAAGAGGCAACCTCATCGTGACGATAGATGCCGACGCCCTGCTGGACCGGGACGCCCTCAAATGGCTGGCCTGGCACTTTGACAAGTTTCCACGAGTCGGCGCCATTACCGGCAACCCCCGCGTCCTCAATCGCACCACCCTCCTCAGCAAGATACAGACCGGTGAGTACGCGACCATCATCGGCCTCATCAAGAGGGCCCAGCGCATCCTGGGGAAGGTCCTCACCGTTTCGGGGGTAATAGCCGCCTTCCGCAAACAGGCCCTTGCTTCCGTGGGCTTCTGGGACAACGACATGCAGACCGAAGACATCGATATAACGTGGAAGCTCGAGACCCGCTTCTGGGATATCCGCTTCGAACCGAGGGCTACCTGCTGGGTACGGGTACCCGAGACCATGCGGGGTCTCTGGAAACAGCGTCTCCGTTGGGCCCAGGGCGGTCTCGAGGTGCTCTTCAAATACCCGTCTATCTGGTTCGATTGGAGACAGCGCAGGTTGTGGCCCATCTATGTGGAGTATATGCTCAGCATCCTCTGGGCCTACTCATTCTGGCTTCTGATCATCCTGGTGGCCATTCAGATGACATTCCATCCTCTTATCCCTATAGAACTTACACCGCCCGTTCCACCCCTCTGGACGGGGGCGATCCTGGCGCTCACCTGTCTCTTGCAGTTCATGGTCAGCCTCTATGTGGATCACAAGTATGAGAAGAAGTTCCTCAAGTACCTCTTCTGGGTCATATGGTACCCTTTTATCTACTGGATCATCAACGCGTTAACGATTGTCGTGGCATTCCCGAAGTGCATCTTTGAGAAAAAGAAGGGACCCGCCACATGGGAAAGCCCCGATCGCGGGATAGACGATTTGGCTAATATTTAACTGACAGGAAGAATATGGCGGATATAGAGATTATCGACAAACCGGGACTCAAATCGACGGTCAGGAAGTTGTCGGAGATGAGCGTAACCTCCTTTATCTGGCTCCTCTGGCTCTATCTCTTCCTCCCCATTGTCAACATCCTCCTCTGGATAGTAGGAGTGAGTACCTTCTACCAGGAGCTCATCGTCAAAACCGGCTACCTCCACTTCCTCGGGCTCCTCAACAAGATGGGCCTGACCGTTTTGGTGGTCTTCATTATCATGCGCGCGTGGGGCTACTACAACTACCGGAGGTTCGGCAAGAGAAACAAACGGAAGAGCGTTCCTAATGTAACGCCTGAAGAGCTCTCGGAGATCTTCGGTCTGACACCGGAGGAGATTGTTGCACTCAGAACCCGCCAGGAGATATCCTTCTCCGTCAACAAGGGACGTATCGTCCTCCATGAATCTGGATAGATAGATGAGGTGAATAGGCTGAAGACTGAAGTAAATCAACCATGATATTTTGCCAACATCCTTCCGTCTTCAGCCTATATCCACCTGAGTAGTTACTAATACCGGTAGTACTCCGGCTTATAGGGCCCATTGGCGCTGACTCCGAGATACTCTGCCTGCTCCTTCGTCAGGGTGGTAAGCTTTACCCCTATCTTTTTAAGGTGGAGTTTCGCCACCTTCTCGTCGAGGAGCTTCGGGAGTACATAGACCCTCTTCTCATACTTGTCCCGGTTCGTTCAGAGCTCGATCTGGGCCATCACCTGATTGGTGAAGGAGTTGGACATGACGAAGCTCGGGTGGCCCGTAGCGTTTCCGAGATTTAACAGCCGCCCCTCTGAGAGGAGAATGACCCTCTTCCCGTCGGGAAAGATTATGTGGTCAACCTGGGGCTTGATGTTGACCCATTCGAGGTCTTTCACCGCCGCCACATCGATCTCGTGGTCGAAGTGACCGATATTCCCCACGATGGCCTGGTCCTTCATCACCTCCATATGCCCCCTCGTGATGACGTCACAACAGCCGGTCGACGTGATGAAGATATCGCCGATGGGAGCGGCCTCTTCCATGGTCACCACCTCATACCCCTCCATCGCCGCCTGAAGGGCGCAGATGGGATCGATCTCCGTAATGAGCACCCGGGCCCCCTGCCCCCTCAGCGACTGGGCGCACCCCTTCCCGACATCACCGTAACCGCAGACGACCGCAACCTTCCCGGCTATCATCACGTCGGTCGCCCTCTTGATGCCGTCCAGGAGCGACTCCCTGCAGCCGTAGAGGTTGTCGAACTTGCTCTTGGTCACCGAGTCGTTGACATTAAAGGCGGGCATGAGGAGCGTCCCCTCTTCCATCATCTGATAGAGGCGATGGACGCCGGTCGTCGTCTCTTCAGAAACCCCCCTGATCCTCTCTGCCAGATCAGGGTGCTTCTCATGGACCACCTGGGTAAGGTCGCCGCCGTCATCAAGGAGCATATTGGGCCCCTCCTCGCCGGGCCACTCGATCGTCTTCTCGACACACCACCAGTACTCCTCTTCCGTCTCACCCTTCCAGGCAAAGACGGGTATCCCCCCGGCGGCAATGGCGGCGGCCGCGTGGTCCTGGGTGGAGAAGATATTGCAGGAGCTCCACCTCACGGTCGCCCCGAGCTCGACCAGCGTCTCTATCAGTACCGCCGTCTGGATGGTCATATGGAGGCAGCCGGCAATCCGCGCCCCCTCGAGCGGTTTAGAAGCGCCGTACTCATCCCGCAACGCCATGAGACCGGGCATCTCGGTCTCCGCAATCTCTATCTCCTTCCTTCCCCACTCTGCCAGCGAGATGTCCTTGACCTTATAGTCCGCCTCTCCCCTTCCCATTACGCTTGCCTCCATAATCATCTCCTTATCCTTTCAATCCCTTAAACTGAATGTCCGGCCCAACCTCACGCAATCTATACGGCTGCCAATCGAAAATTTACAACCCCGCCGCCTTCTTGAGGGCCTCTGCCTTATCCGTCCTCTCCCAGGTAAACTCCGGCTCACTCCTGCCGAAGTGCCCATATGCGGCCGTCTTCCTGTAGATAGGCCGCAGCAGATCGAGGGTTTCTATGATCTCGTGTGGTTTCAAGGTAAAGTTATCCTGAACCGCCTTAACGATTGTCGCCGGATCAACCTTTTCCGTCCCGAAGGTGTCCACCATGACCGACACCGGTTCCGCGACCCCTATCGCGTAGGCGAGCTGCACCTCACACTCCCCGGCGAGACCGGCGGCAACGATATTCTTCGCGACATATCGCGCCATATAGGAGGCGGAGCGGTCAACCTTCGACGGGTCCTTGCCGGAGAAGGCGCCTCCGCCGTGGCTTCCGTGCCCACCGTAGGTATCGACGATGATCTTCCTCCCGGTCAGGCCGCAGTCTCCCTGAGGCCCTCCTATGACAAACCGGCCTGTCGGGTTGATATAGAACTTTGTCCCCGAGCTCATGAGTCCCTCAGGGATAACGTTCTTGATGACCTCCTCGATTACCCCCTCCTGTATCGTAGCATTATCGGCATCCGGAGTATGCTGTGTAGAGACGACAACGGCATCGACCATTACCGGCCTGTTGTCCTCATACCGGATGGTTACCTGACTCTTTGAATCTGGTCGCAGGAAATCAAGGGTGCCATTCTTCCTCACCTCTGCCAGTCTCTTTGTCAGCTTATGGGCAAGATGAATCGGCATGGGCATCAGTTCCGGTGTATGCTCGCAGGCGTACCCGAACATAAGCCCCTGGTCCCCGGCCCCCTGCTCCTTCCCCTCTTTCTCATTGACCCCCATTGCGATGTCGGGGGACTGCCTGTCAAGGCTCACCATGACTCCACAGTTCATGTAATCAAAACCCATAGTCGGGTCATCATATCCTATCTCTTTAATCATCTCTCTTACAACATCCGGGTAATTCACCTGCGCCTTCGTCGTAATCTCACCAGCGATGATTGCAATTCCCGTCGTCACCATCGTCTCACAGGCAACCCTGCTCTTCGGGTCCTCCTTGAGAAGGGCATCGAGAATAGCATCCGATATCTGATCAGCCACCTTATCGGGATGGCCCTCCGAAACCGACTCTGATGTAAAAAGGTAATCATTCAATCCCATCTAAACTCCTCCTTGTCTCAATGTAGTAGGCAGTTCCTTAAAAAAACACCCGCCTCTCGCGTATACCGCCTCTCCTCATATTTAAAAGTGTTTTATGGTATACTTTTTGTCATGGAGTGTCAAACGAAATTACCCGGCCCGCTCTTGAAAAAAGAAATCTTATCTCTTGCGTCACTCGTCCCTCAAGGCGAAGGAGTTTTTAATAACCCCTTCACAAAGGCTGCCTCCTCCTCCCGTGTTGTAATCTCCCCATCCAACCTCTTGTCCAGCAGTCGCCTCAAGATATCTCCACAGAGGGGTGTTTCGGGAACTCCCATCTCACGCAGGTCGTTACCGGTAAGAATGCATTTCTCCACGCTCAGGCGGGAGATAAAGTGAGAGATGCTCCTCCTTGTCTCCTCTCGTCCGGTCCTGGCCATGAGATAGAGCTGTACCTCGAGGGGAATGGACTTCAGGAGGTGATAGATTGTGCTGTTTTTCAATCCCTTTTCATATGAAAGCGCATTGAGTGCTTGAAGCCCCTCCTCCCTTCCATGTACCATTATCTCCTTAAACCTTCCCGCTATGGCAAACCTCTCCACAAGGTCGGCCAGCTCATCCCGGCTCAGGGGGTCTGTGAGCCCCAGCATCAACACCAACCACGCACTAACCTCCCGCTCTTTGTAGAGGAGCCCGTACCAGGAGAGGACCTCCCGCGCCTTCTCAACAACTGCCAGCCCACCCTTGTCGAGGGTCACCTTCGGGTGGATGAAACGGAGGAGGTCGAGCTCTCTCATCCTCTTTAACGCATCGACAACCCTCTCCTCCTCCAGGATAAACTTCATCTCATCCAGCAGTCTCGCGCCCGCCAGATTCCTGAAAATCTCTATCTTCACCGCATTCTTTATCAGCTTCACGGTATGCTCCCCGATCTTGAAGCCGTACCTCTCTGAGAAGCGAACTGCTCTGAAAACCCTCGTCGGGTCCTCAATGAAGCTCAGGTTGTGCAGCACCCTTATGACCTTCTCCTTTATGTCCCTCTGGGCGCCGAAAAAATCAATGAGGACACCAAACCGCTCTGTGTCGAGCTCAATGGCCATCGTGTTTATTGTGAAATCCCTCCGGTAGAGGTCGAGCTTGAGAGAAGAGAGCTCAACCGTCGGAAGGGCGCCGGGTCTCTCATAGTATTCGAGCCGCGCAGTCGCAACATCCACCTTGAATCCGTCGGGGAAGATAACGACCGCAGTCCCGAACCTCTTATGGCTCCTTACCCTGCACCCTTTCCGCTCCGCAAGCTTCTTTGCAAAAACGATCCCGTCCCCCTCAATGACGATATCTATGTCTAGGTTCTCATACCTAAGTATCAGGTCACGTACAAA
>JBHHXU010000045.1:0-8804 GCA_046757185.1 Thermodesulfobacteriota bacterium | reverse complement strand
ACCTTGCTCCCGGCAACCGCCGTGGCCCCTATCGCTATGGAGGCGATGATGGAGCCGACATACGACTCAAAGATATCGGCGCCGAGGCCGGCAACGTCACCGACGTTATCACCGACATTATCGGCAATGACGCCGGGGTTCCTCGGGTCATCCTCCGGGATACCGGCCTCAACCTTGCCGACGAGATCCGACCCTACATCGGCGGTCTTTGTATAGATACCGCCGCCGACCCTTGCGAAAAGGGCGATGGAGCTTGCCCCCATGGCGAAGCCGTTGATAATGGAGGCCGTCTCAGGTTTACCGAAGATGAAGAAGAGGATGCCGACCCCCAGGAGCCCGAGGCTCGCCACCGCGAGTCCCATAACCGATCCCCCGAGAAAGGCGGTGGAGAGGGCCTTTCCCGCGTCGGGCTTGAAGCGATTTGCCGCCTCCGTCGTCCTCACATTGGATCTGGTCGCCGCCTTCATGCCGAAGAAACCTGCCAGCATGGAGGAGAAGGCGCCGCCCAGAAAGGCAAGGCCTGTGTAGAAATTGATAAAATAGGCGAGGGCGCCGAAGATAATGACAATAAATATGATGAGAATGGTGTACTGACGCTTCAGGTAGACCATTGCGCCTTCGTGTATCATCGCGGCAATCTCACGCATCCTGTCGTTGCCGTCGGGCTGCCTCTTGACATTGAGATAAATAATGAGGGCCAGAATGAGCCCCCCTATGCTCAAGAATGGTGCAATTTTAACAAGTATCTCCATCTATTCTCCTCCGTTATATTGCTGTACGATCACATCGTTTCTTTCATTAAACCTGTCCATTGCCTCTCCAATCCCTCTGACACAAATTATCTCAACGGCATCAGCGACTCTCCCCACCACTTTGTCCAACACCTCCCTCTCGTCGCCGGTGAAGGTACTCAGCACGTATCCTGAAACATCGTCCCCTTCGGGACGTCCTATCCCTATCCTCACCCTCGGGAACTGATCGGTACCAAGAGTCGAAATGATTGACCTCATCCCCCGGTGGCCGCCGCTCCCGCCGCCTGCCCTGATCCGGAGCCTCCCGAAGGGAAGGTCAACATCGTCGTAGATTACCAGAATGTCACACGGAGAGATGCGAAAATAGGCCGCCACCTCTCTGACAGCCTCGCCACTCCTGTTCATGAAGGTCTGGGGCTTCATGAGGATGAGTCTACTTGCCCCCAGAATCCCCTTACCATGTAGTGATTGAAAACCCTTGCGATCAACGGGAATATCGTAAGTCAGCGCAATACGGTCTACGACCATGAAGCCTATATTGTGCCTCGTCGATGCGTATCGATCTCCGGGATTACCCAGTCCGACAATAAGCCGCAAGGAAAAAAACCCCTTCCCTCGAACTATTCTCCCTTCTCCTGCTCCTGCTCCTTCCCCTGCTCCTGCTCCTCCTCGCCCTTCTCCTCAAAGCTCTCCTTGAGCTCCTCGGCTACCTCTTCGGCAGTTTTCTCCTCAACCTCGGCGGCAGGCGCCACGACCGACACGATCGTCATATTCGGATCATTAAGATAGGTCTGCCCTTCAGAGGAGGTCAGGTCGCTCACATGAATGGAGCCGCCTATTCCCAGAGAGGTCACATCCACCTCAACGGTACCCGGGATATTGGTCGGCATACATTCAACGTCGAGTGTCCTCAAATCCTGCTGGAGAATGCCCCCGAGATCAACGCCATCCGCCTTTCCAACAACGGTGATAGAAACTTCGACGACCACCTTATGACCCTTTTCGACCTCATAGAAGTCGATGTGGGTCGGCGTTCTCATTACAGTATCCCGCTGCACCTCCTGTAAGATAGTGCGCCGTGCCTTCTTCTCCCCGGCAATCGTGAGATTCAGGAGCACCTTTCTTCCGCTCACCGCATGAAGGAGCTGATTGATTTCACCAGTCCGTATCTGGAGGCTTATCGCCTCCTTTAAACCGGCGCCATAGAGTACCGCGGGCACGATCCCTTCCCTTCGAAGCCTCTTCGCGGCGCCCTTCCCCCGACCTTCTCTCTTCTCAACGGATAGATTAAGCTCTTCCATAATATCTCCTCCAGCACATACTATAATAGGGGGTACTCATCATCGGTTAGATGAAGAGGGAACTTACCGACTCCCCGTGATGGATCCTCTTAATCGACTCACCCAGAATGGGAGCAACAGAGAGGACCTTTATCTTTTTACATCCACTATAGTTTTCAGGGTTAATGGTATTGGTCACCACGACCTCATTGAGACAGGAATCGTTGAGCCTTTCGATGGCGGGGCCTGAGAGGACAGCGTGGCTGCAACAGGCATAGACCTCCCGCGCCCCCTCCCGCTTGAGTGCCTCGGCAGCCTGGGTAATCGTACCCGCCGTATCGATCATGTCATCGAGGAGTATGGCAACCTTTCCCTCTACCTCCCCGATAATATGCATAACCTCCGATACATTCGGACCAGGTCTCCTCTTGTCTATAATGGCAAGTCCCGTCTCCAGTCTCTTGGCAAAGGCACGAGCCCTTTCAACACCCCCTGCATCGGGGGATACGACGACGGAATCGTTCCGGTACTGCTGTTTAATGTAGTCGAGGAGTATGGGTGTTGCAAAGAGGTTATCCACCGGAACGTTGAAAAATCCCTGTATCTGCCCTGCGTGGAGGTCGATACAGAGCATCCTCGTCGCACCCGCAACCTCCAGGAGGTCGGCAACAAGCTTTGCCGTTATGGGCGTCCGGGGTGCGACCTTCCTGTCCTGCCGTGCATAACCGTAGTAGGGGATGACGGCGGTTACCGCATGGGCGGAGGCCCTCTTCAGCGCATCGAGCATTATGAGGTTCCTGTTGCCGGGACTGGATATGGACTGCACGACATAGGCCTCCATCCCCCTCACGCTCTCCTGAATCTCAACACATATCTCTCCGTCGCTGAAGCTCTTTACCTCTGCCTTCCCGAGCTCTACCCCGAGTTCACTGCATATCTCCCGTGCGAGAGGGAGGTTGGAGTTGCCTGAGAATATCTTGAGCCGGTCAAACATCGTGTCTACTCCTCAGTAAGCTGTCTGTACGATAAACGGACCTGACTGGGGCGGGAGGATTCACCTACTACGCCTTTTGCTCCTGCTAAAGGCTGCTATTCCTCACAGACCTTCGACGGAAGACTCTCTTCGAATCCTCCCGATCAACCCTTTACCAGATATAATTGGCTGGGGCGGGAGGATTCGAACCTCCGCATGCGGGGATCAAAACCCCGTGCCTTGCCGCTTGGCTACGCCCCAAGAATCACCCCCTCTATCCAGGGCCCTATCCCACCCCTTGTGCCACAAAGAGGGTAGTCCCGCCCCTGAAGGTTCCACGAAGCCTCTCAAGGGCATGTTTGGCCTCATTCTCCTCAAAAAAAAGACCGAATAACGTTGGCCCGCTGCCTGACATCAGCACACCCTCGGCACCGGTACCGTGCAAGAGGTCTTTCATTTCGTTGAGTTCTGGATACGCTCTCAGGACGGCATCCTCGAGGTCGTTGAACAGTAAATCTCCGACTCTGCCCCTCGTTTTCCCCACGCATTTAGAATTATGCAGTTTAATATCTGGGCCCCTCTTTGTCAAGTTCAAATTGGCATAGGCCCATGCCGCCGAGACCTCAAACCCGGGATTGACGAGGAGAGACCAGTAGGGAGGGATCTCTGCTCTATCGAGGAGATCACCCCTCCCCTGCGCAATGGCCGGCGATTTGAGAATAAAAAAGGGGACATCTGAACCAAGCCGTGCGCCCATTGCCCGAAGCCTCTCCTCCCCACATGCCGTATCGAGGAGCCCATCGAGTCCCATCAGAACCGTTGCGGCGTTGCTGCTCCCCCCCCCCAGGCCGGCTGATACGGGGATCCTCTTCTTGATGCGGATCGTCACCCGGCAACTCACCCCCATCTCCCCCAGGAAGAGGGTGGCAGCCCTGTGGGCCAGGTTTTTGCCATTGGAAGGGACATGGGGATTGTCGCAGATCACGGAAACACCGCTACCCTCCCCGACATCAAGAACAATCTCATCGGAAAGGGTAATAGGCTGGATGAGTGAGTAAATCTCGTGGTAGCCGTCAGGCCGCTTGCCGATAACCCTCAGGCAGAGATTAACCTTGGCGGGAGACAAAAGGGTAGAATGTTTTACCTTCTCCTTGGTCACGGCCAGCCTACTACAAGCGGCTCAGGTTCATCACTTCCCCGTACCTGAAACAATCGATGGTGTGATCGTTGACCATACCGACAGCCTGCATGTGGGCGTAGATGATGGTCGGTCCCACGAAGGTAAAACCCCTTTTCTTGAGGTCCCTGCTGAAGGTGACCGACTCCTCGGTTGTCGCCGGAATCTCCTCCACCCTCTTCCATCTGTTTATCCTGCTCCTTCCCCCCACAAACCGCCAGCTATAGGCGTCGAAGGAACCGAACTCCTCCTGTACCTTCATGAATGCCCGTGCATTGGCCACGGACGACCGTACCTTCAACCGGTTACGGATGATGCCGGGATTTGTCAGCAACCGCGCTATCTCCCTCTCGCCAAAATGGGCCACCTCTTCGACTGAAAAATCGGCAAAGGCCCTCCGGTAGTTGTCCCGTTTTTTCAGGATGGTCAGCCAGCTCAGGCCCGCCTGCGCCCCCTCAAGGACGAGGAACTCGAAGAGCCTCCTGTCATCGTGGAGGGGGACACCCCACTCCATGTCGTGGTAATCAACGTAGAGGGGCTCTTCCCCCACCCAGGCACACCTTGTTTTCATCGGAGTTTTCCAGCTCGTATCATCTGAATCCCGGAGCAATCGCCCGGAAGAAAAGGGACAGCAATCATCTGTTAACGTTACGGGGCTGCCGTCGGTCTCGCTAAACGGAGCCGCTTCTCATAGGCCTCCCTGACGCAATGAACGTCCTCCAGAAAGTGGGGGAGTTCCTCCATGAGGAGGGCCTGCGGGCCGTCAACCAGCGCCCTGCTCGGATTCGGATGAAAGTCGACGAGGATCATATTGGCCCCGGCGATGACCCCCTGGGCGGTGGCGTGGAACAGATCGAGGATGCCGTCAGGGGATCTCTCTCTTGAGCCCACTGAATGGGAGGGATCGACACAGACCGGCATACGGGTGAGCCGCTTCACTAACGGCACCTGGGCAAAGTCGACCATGTTGCGATGAGGCGAAGCGAAGGCGGTCTTCATGCCACGGAGACAGAAAACGACGTTTGCGTTCCCCTCGCTCGCCAGGTACTCCGCCGCGTTGAGGGACTCGCTCATGGTGATGCCATACCCCCTCTTGAGGAGGATGGGGTATTCACTCTGTCGGCCGACCGCCTTGAGGAGCTCGAAGTTCTGCGTATTACGGGTCCCTATCTGAAGCATGACACCCGTGGGGCGCCCCGTCTGTTCCAGACAGCTATCGATCTCATCTATATGGCTCTCATGGGTAACCTCCATGGAGATAATCCTGATGCCGTACTTGCCCGCCAGCTCGAAGACATAGGGGAGGCACGCCTTGCCGTGGCCCTGGAAGGAGTAGGGGTTGGTGCGCGGTTTGTAGGCACCCATTCGGGTACAGACCTGTCCATTCTCCTTGAGGGCCTTCATCATAATCTCCACGTTTTCCGGATTGTCCACCGCACAGAGACCTGCAAAGATATTGAGGTTGTCCTGGTCAAAGAGAACGCCGTTATAGGTGAAACCTATCGACCTTTTATCGTCCTTATGACGGCCCAGGATACGGTACTCCTCCGAGATCCTCACCACCCGCTCGACGGCAGGGAGTGTCTCTATCTCGTCCTGACTTAGTTTCGATGTATCGCCGATGAGATAGATCTCGGTGAGCTGCTGCTCTTGCCCCTTAACCATGTGCTTCTGAACCCTGATATCGGGCAGGCTCTTGAGATACTCCCAGGTCCGAACGAACTCCTCTCCGTTCTCATCTACATTTGGTTGAAGCAAAACAATCATAACGGTTCTCTCCTCTATGGATAAACAGTCTCTGCGAGAGCATTACATACCAATTCCTGCGCATTCTTGCAAGGGGTAAAATGTGCCCCGTACATTCCATGCTCGGGGTTCAAACGGTCTATCAATCAAAGGCATAGTGCTTTGTGACTGCCTTTTGTATGTTCCAGTTGCACGACATCCCCTTTGGGAAGGTCACCAGGTCCCCCTTACCCATCGCCACCGGTTGACCGCCGTCAGGGATGACGACAACCTCACCCTCCAGGAAATAACAGGTGTCATTACTGTCGTATGTCCACGGAAAGGACGAGACCTCCTTCGTCCAGACCGGCCAATCCGCAACACCCAGCCCGTCGAGTCTCTCCCGGCCGGGATTATGTTCCACCTTGATGTCACCCATCACCATTCTCCTTAATCATACTTTTTACAATCATAAGAGTCCTTTCTCGCCCTCCTTGAGGGTTATCACGCCTTCCCTATCTGAAACAGTATACTCTCCACTGTCTCATCGATGATCTTTACCGCCCCGAGCTTCAGCTATGCTAATAAGCAACCTGTCCTCCTTTCCCACTTTCCCTTAGAAAAGCGGCAGAAGCAGTGAGTGAGGTGCAGGGGCGTTTAGAACATTTTTATCTTTATCATGATTTCAGGTATGAGCTTCCAGCTATCGGTATATCCTCTGCCTCCTCAACTCCTGAAAAAGGCCGCTTCTTTCACAGACCTTTAACCAGTCGCACTCCCTGCAATAGGTCTTATACCATGCGGGAAAGATTGTCGGGAGCCTTTCTCTGAGTGCACTCAGTGTGACTCTTTTTCCGGGGGTTACCTTGAGCAGATCGAGGGCCTTCTGATCCATCGCCTGTATCTCCTCCTCAGCGTTGTTCTCGTAACAGCACCGGTCATCTTTTAAATTGGGGCACTGCATACAGATACTATCGGCTCCGCGAACGATCTCAATCTCGCCCTCCTCCGCCCTCTTTATCGTATCCCTGAGATTATTGATAAATTCCGGGGTGTACCCCTCTCCGTTGAAGAAGAAAAGGCATAGAAGATGATGTCCCCTCAGTGCCGGCACGATAACCTCGTCAGAAAGCTGTGACAATACCTACCGAACCCTCTCAGTTGCCCATTGCAGCGGAGAACATTAGCGGCATCCGTATAGTGCTCAACCCATAATACGAACCACTTATTATGTAGTAAGAGAAGGTACAATGCGCTCCCCCGCGCCCTCTGGAATGGGGGTCACATGGATTGAGGTACGGCCATTGGATATAGGCGGAAGGCACTGGAGAGGCACTCAGAACCGAAGGCAGCAGGTGCTCTGGCATCGTGAGATGGGCTATGGAGATGGCTCGTCAGTCAATTATTTTGGAAGGCATATCCGCAGACCTTCCGCTCCATTCTCCCTCACCCGCTCCTGCAACCAAAGCCCCGCCGTTTGAAAGTAAGGACCTTACTACTGCGGCAGCGTGGGATAGACGACCGTCGGCTGGTCCCCCGTGAGGCTCTTCAGAAAGGCCACGATATCGCTTACCTGCCTCTTGCTCAGCTTTTTGCCGAGCTGCACCTTCGCCATGGTTCTCACCGCCTCTTCGAGGGTCCCGGCAGAGCCGTCGTGGAAGTAGGGTGCCGTAAGGGCGACATTGCGCCACGACTGGACGCGAAAGACATTTCTGTCCTCCTCCTTTTTGGTCACCTCGTACCTCCCGAGATCCTTCCCGTACTTGAAGGGAACAAAGGTGTTGTTGGTAAAGAGGGGACCGCTATGACACGCCGTACACCCGGCCTCCTGAACGGTCTTGAAGCCCCGTTTGGCCTGTTCAGAAATAGCACCATCCTCCCCCGCCAGATACCGGTCAAAGGGGGCATTAGGGGTAATCAGGGTACGTTCAAATGCGGCAATGGCATCCGCAACATGCTGGTAGGTAAGGGGATCTCTACCGCCAAAGACCTTGCGGAACTCTTCTTCATACCCGGGGATGGCCTTTAACTTTTTCACCACCGTGTCGCCATCGGGCATAGCCATCTCAATCGGATTGAGGACCGGTCCCTTTGCCTGCTCCTCGAGAGTCGGTGCCCTTCCATCCCAGAACTGGGCAGACCAGAAGGCGCTGTTCAGTACCGTGGGGGCATTCCTCCCTCCCCGTTCAAAATTGTGACCAAGCGAGGTCGGTAGCCCGTCAACACCACCCGTCGCAAGGTTGTGACAGGTGTTGCACGAAATTATATTGCTCCCGGAGAGGCAAGGGTCGAAGAAGAGCTTTTTTCCCAGTTCCACCTTCTCCTCTGTCATCGGGTTGTCGGGATTGAGGGGTGGAAGGGAAGGAAGGGGTCCGAAATCTCCATCAGCCACCGCTACCAGCGGGAGAGAGATATATGATTGAAAAGGTGATTAATTTCAAAATCGTTATCTTCATGGCATCCTCCAGGTGTAAGGGGTTGTTACTTGCACTGGGGATCGCCTGCGGGATCCCCACAATCCTGAGAATTATGACACCCGGCAAACTCTGTTGTCAAGACAAGATAACCCTTCCATCTTGCAAGGAAAACTTGCAAGGAAAAGTCATGATGTGACTAAAGTCACATCCATTCCTGCCACCGTAGCGTATAAAGTTCTTATTTTCCCGGACAAAGGACCCTCAATTGGTTTTTGATCTTTGAAATAGGAACTGATTAAAGGCATCTTTATTGTATAAAGATATTTTATCTCGATGTTAATGGAAATTTAATCATGAACCTTTACTATGTACAACCTATAAATTGTAGAGGGGGTGACTTAGAGAAGAAAAACGCTTTTTAGAGGTATTTATAGAGATTGTGAAGGAGCATAAGGCTTTCATAAAGCTTTCTTGCGTTAT
>JBHHXU010000044.1:0-9116 GCA_046757185.1 Thermodesulfobacteriota bacterium | reverse complement strand
AACGACAGCGAGGCCCACATTTTCTCCTCCATGCCCTTTATCGGTGCAGGTGTGTTCCTCTCGCCGATGATTGATCCAAAGGGGAGCTGGGAGTACACCTTTGATATCCCGGGTGAGTACTTCTATATCTGCTTTATCCACAAAGGTATGATGGGTAAGATTACCGTGGAGGAATAACGTGACTTTATTAGCTGTATTTCCTACCATACGTACCCAAGAGAGTGAACGGTCATTGATGAAGGTAAGATATCATGTGATAAAGGGTACTGAGTTGATATGAAAGGAAGAGTACTGATCCTTGACGACGATAATGCCTTTCTCGCCCTCCTCGTTGATATCCTAGATCTTCGTGGGTTTGAGGTGAAGAGTGCCGGTAACGGTCTCGATGGTTTGAAGTGCCTCGATGACGGCAGGTTTGACGTCATTATAAGCGATATTGAGATGCCGGTCATGGACGGTCGGGATTTTTATCGACGCCTTGTTGAGAAGGACTCATCCATGAAAGGGAGAGTGATTTTCGTTACTACCCATATGAACGACGATACAGAACGTTTCATTAAAGAAACCGGGTGTCGATTCCTCATGAAGCCATTTAAGATAGACGTATTTCTGAGACTCGTGGGTGAAATTGCCCAGTCAGAGCTGGCACACGAATTCATGGAGAAGAGGAGCGAGGAGAGGATACAGGTGGAGGTAGAGTGCCTTGTGATGGATGATGAATTTACAGCCATGCCGCTCGCTGCAACGACGGTTGATATATCCCCCAACAGCCTCGGGATACGGTATTGCGGCACGCCGCTGAAGGTGAATGACGTAGTAGATATACACCTCAAGGAACTTGATGAAAAGCGGAGAATGACCGTTGTCTGGTCAAGCCCCATTGTTGGAAAGATGAATGGCGCCGGCTTCAAGAGGGTTATCGGCAATGCCTGAAGGGGAGGGCGTCAGCTCCTGACGGGAATTCTCTACACCACGACAACCTTACCCATTGACTTTTCTCCATTGGTAACCGTCCTCGTCCCGAGGGAGTTGCCGCACCCCACACATCGAAAATCGTAAAGGTCCCCGTCAGGCAGGACAAGAAGGAGCCTCTCACGGACCTGCATGCTCATCTGACAACGAGGACAGTAGAGGGCACTTGCTGTGAATGTATCAAACTGTTTCATGCGTATATCTTTCCACTGCTGCATTTTTTATACCCAAACATCAAAATAATATCCGGCGAAGCCGTCCATTACAATTGCAGCGATATTCTTTTCATAGAGAGGTCAATCAGAGGGATATCTATTGTTTCCGGCATCTACATTATCACAATTTGGCTGAAATGACAAACACCTCCCCCAGGGGGTCTGCATCAGTGAAATTAACCCCTTGACTAAAAGGTAAGCAGGAACTATCTTGTTGTGGATATTTTTTACACAATTGAGCGATTGGAGATAATCGATGGTTTCAGACGATAGAGGGTGTGTACGCCTCATTCCCCTCGGCGGGCTCGGTGAGATCGGGATGAACATGATGGTCATGGAGTACGGCGATGCCCTGATCGTTATCGATGCGGGTCTCATGTTCCCCGAAGATTACATGCTCGGGATCGACCTCGTCATCCCCGACATTTCCTACCTCAAGGAGAACAGGGAGCGGCTGAAGGCCTTTGTCATCACCCACGGTCATGAGGACCACACGGGGGCCCTCCCTTTCATCTTACGTGACCTGAAGGCACCTGTCTACGGAACAGGGCTGACCCTCGGACTTATCAGGGAGAAGCTGAAGGAGTTTGATCTCGACAGCACGACTGAGTTCAGAAAGGTGACGCCCCGGGAGAGGGTATCGATCGGTCCCTTTGAGGTGGAGTTCATCCGTGTCAGCCACTCCATTGTGGACGGAACGGGTCTTGCCATTACCACGCCGGTGGGGGTCATCGTCCATACGGGGGACTTCAAGCTTGACCAGACCCCGGTCGACGGTGAGGTCCTCGACTATGCGCGGTTCTCCGAGTATGGCGAGCGAGGAGTCCTTCTCCTCCTCTCCGATTCGACCAATGTCGAGCGGGAGGGCTTCACCCTGTCGGAGAAGGAGGTCGGTACGACCTTCGATGAGATATTCAAGTCAAGCCGGGGACGTATCATCGTCGCCGCCTTCTCGTCCAACATTCACCGGATACAGCAGGTCATGGGTGTTGCCGACCGGTGTGGGAAGCGTGTCGTATTAAGCGGGAGGAGCATGGTCAACAACGTGAGGATCGCCAGAGAGCTCGGCTACCTCACGGTTCCCGACGGGCTCATCATGGATATCAGGGAGCTCGACACCCTCCCCCCCCAGCGGGTCGTCCTCCTGACCACAGGAAGCCAGGGGGAGCCGATGAGCGCCCTCACCAGGATGGCGATGGATGACCACAAGCAGATCAAGGTGGAAAAGGGGGACACCGTCATCCTCTCATCGCGGTTTATTCCGGGCAATGAGAGGGCCATATCGACGATGATGAACCACCTCTACCGGAGGGGGGCCGAGGTAATCTATGAGAAGGTGTCGGAGATACACGTGTCGGGTCATGCGAGTCAGGAAGAGCTGAAGATTATGATGAACCTGGTCAAGCCCGCCTGTTTCATGCCGGTTCATGGAGAATACCGACACCTCGTAAAGCACTGCCATCTTGCCCGTAAGATGGGGATCGGCGATGACCGTATCGTCCTTGCGGAAGATGGGGACATCGTGGAGGTAACGAGGGACGGCATCGGTATCGCGGGCAGGGTCGAGGCGGGAAAGGTCTTTGTCGACGGGAAGGGGGTGGGGGATGTGGGGAACATGGTGCTCAAGGACAGGATGCACCTCTCCCAGGACGGGATGGTCATTGCCTTCATCGGCTTGAACGAAAAAACGGGAGAGGTTATTTACGGCCCCGATATCATAACACGCGGCCTCGTCTTTGAGGAAGAAAGCGCCCACCTCATCGAGGGGGCGAAGGAGGCGGTCCTCGACATCCTCGGCGGGATAAACGTCGAAGTGAAGGGGGAGGTGCCGGAGGTCAAGGAGGAGATAAAGAGGGCCCTCAGGCGCTTCTTTAACAGGGCCCTCGAAAGGCGCCCGATTATCCTCCCTCTTATCATTGAAATGTAGGGAGATGTATGATGGGGAGGTTGCGGGAGAGGATAGAGGTTGACGCCTACTCCGGCTTCAAGGCCAATGAGAGGCCGAAGACTCTTACCGTGGCGGCGAGAAGAGTCGAAGTGGAGGAGGTAATCGAGAGGTGGTATGGTGAGGGGTACGACTACTTTAAGCTCACGGGCGATGACGGTAGGCGGCACACCATCCGTTACGACCGGAGAGGGGACGCTTGGGAGTTGGAGGGGTGTGAGGGAGCTTAAGAGCGCCCTCGACAGGCTCTACGGGACGTTCGACGCCGTATTCCTCTCACCGGACCCCATCGAGTATGTCCACAGATTTACCGACCCCCGGGATCAGGAGATTGCCGGCCTCATTGCCTCGTCACTCGCCTACGGCCGGGTCGATCAGATAAAAAAAAGCATCGAGAGGGTCATGGAGATCATGGAGTGGTCTCCCTACGCCTTCACCAAAGCCTTCATGCCGGAGCGGGACGGGAAAGTGTTTGACGGTTTCGTCCACCGCTTCAACACCGGTAAGGATATAGCGTGCCTCGTCTCCTTTGCCCGGCAGATGATCGAGGGGTCGGGGAGCATCGGCGGCTTTTTCATGAGGGGGGTCGGTCCCGGGGAGGGAACAATCAGAGGCGCCCTCGCCCGCTTTTCAGCGGCGGCCCTCGCCCTCAATTCAGCACAAATATACGGGAAGAGACCTCTTCCTGAGAAGGCCGGGGTCCGCTTCTTCTTCCCCTCACCAAAAAATGGGAGTCCCTGCAAACGGCTCAACCTCTATCTCCGGTGGATGGTACGACGGGGGGATGAGCTCGATTTCGGTCTCTGGCGTGGTATCGATCCGGCGACACTCATCATACCCCTCGACACCCATGTCGCGCGCATCTCGCGGAATATCGGCCTCACCATACGGAGGAGCGCCGACTGGAGGATGGCGGAGGAGATAACGGCAAACCTCGCGCGCCTCGACCCTCACGACCCCGTCAAGTACGACTTCGCCCTCTGCCGTCTCGGTATCCTCGACCACTGCCCGAAGAGGCGGAACCCTGCCCGGTGCAGAACATGCCTCATCCGGGAGCTGTGCCTGCTCTAGGATCGTCCCTTCCCCCTGAGAAGCGCAAATTCCTTTGACAGCCGTCATGGAGATGGGGTACCATCCTGCAAGGAGGGTTGTGTGCAGATACAGGAGGCGTATGGCCTCATAAAGGATGAACTGGAGCAGGTTGACCTGGAGTTCAGGAAAAACCTCGACTCACAGGTTTATCTCGTTAGAAAGGTAGGGGAATACATCCTCAACAGCGGGGGTAAGCGGTTTCGCCCCTCCGTCCTCCTCCTCTCGGCGCGGCTCTGCGGCTATGAAGGCCGGGAACATATCCCCCTGGCGGCGGTAGTCGAGTTCATCCATACCGCCACCCTCCTCCACGACGACGTTGTCGATAACGCGAAGCTCAGGAGAGGTTCGGCCTCGGCGAATACCCTCTGGGGGAACGAGGCGAGCATACTTGTGGGGGATTACCTTTTTTCAAAATCCTTCTACACCATGGTGAAGAGCGGGAGCATGGAGGTGTTGCGGGTCCTCTCCTGGACGACGACCCTCATGGCGGAGGGAGAGATACTCCAGCTCCTGAAAAACAGCGACGTGGAGACGACCGAGGAGGAGTACCTGTCGGTTGTGAAGAACAAGACGGCCGTCCTCATCTCGGCCGCATGCCAGGTGGGGGGGATACTGGCCGGTGTCTCACGGGAGCGGGAGGAGGCCCTCGCCGAGTACGGCATGAACCTGGGTATCGCCTTTCAGCTCATGGACGACTGTCTCGACTATATCTCCAGTGACAAGGACCTCGGCAAGGCGGTCGGCAACGACCTGAAGGAGGGGAAGGTGACCCTTCCCCTCATCCACGCCCTGGAAAGCTCTACTCCTGAAGAGCGGGAGATGGTCCGTGAGGTTATTGAGGGGGATGAGATCAGTAATGGCCAGCTCGCATCGGTGACCGATTTAATCACGAGGCACGAGGGGATAGCCTATACCATCGACAGGGCGAGACGGTATGTGTCGGAGGGGGGGAGACATCTGGAGCTCTTTGAGCCGAACATTGAGCGGGCGGCGCTGGCCGCGGTCGCGGACTACGTCGTCGAAAGGAGCTACTAAATCCTCCCACCCCCACGTTTACCGCATCCTGACTACTCCAGAAATTATCCCTCTTTATTGACTCAGCCTTCAGCCTAATGAACCTTTAGAGGAGGCCTTTCTAATACCGCGGGAGGCTCGTGTCGATCTCCACGGCCCAGCTCTCTATTCCCCCCGCCATGCTCTTCACCTTTGAAAAGCCCATCTGCTTCAGAAAATTCGCCGCCTTGAGGCTCCGCATCCCGTGGTGGCAGTAGGTGACGATCTCGTCGGTCAGATCGAGGGAGTGGAGCTCGTTTTTTAACTCGTTGAGGGGGATGAGGGTTGAGCCCTCGATCTTGCAGATCTGATACTCCCCCGGCTCCCGTACGTCGATGAGGTGAAAGGGGTGCCCCCTCTCCATCAGATCCCTCACCTCCCGTGGCGTAATCTCCATCTCCATTGAATGTTCCTCCTGTTCGCTGCCCCTCCCGACCCCGCAGAACTCTTCGTAGTCGATAAGCTCCGTGATGGTGGCGCTGTCGCTGCAGATGGGGCAGTCAGATGACTTACGGAGCCTGAGCTCCCTGAACCGCATGTCCATGGCGTTGAAGGTGAGGAGCCTCCCGACGAGGGTCCTCCCCTGGCCCAGGATAATCTTGAGGGTCTCCGTCGCCTGGATTGTCCCGATAATGCCGGGAAGGACCCCGAGGACGCCCCCCTCGGCGCAGCTCGGCACCTCCCCGGGGGGAGGGGGCGAGGGATAGAGACACCGGTAGCATGGCCCCTGACTGGCGTCGAAGACCGACGCCTGCCCCTCAAACCTGAAGATACTCCCGTAGGCGTTCAGTTTTCCGAGGAGGACGCAGGCGTCGTTGGTGAGGTACCGTGTGGCAAAGTTGTCGGTTCCGTCGGCGATGACGTCGTACTCCCTGAAAACATCCATGGCGTTCTCGCTCGTCAGGCGGGCGTCGTGGACAACGACCTCGACCTCCGGGTTGAGCGACGCAATGCGGCTCCTGGCCGACTCGATCTTCGGCTTCCCGACCCACTCGTCGCCGTGGAGTATCTGACGCTGGAGGTTGCTCCGGTCGACGACATCGAAGTCGATGAGCCCCAGCTTCCCGATGCCGGCGGCGGCGAGGTAGAGGGCGAGGGGTGAACCGAGCCCCCCGGCCCCGATGCAGAGGACGGAGGCGTTGCAGATCCTCTTCTGCCCCTCAACACCGACCTCCGGGAGGAGGAGGTGTCTGCTGTATCGGTCTATCTGCGCGTTGGTTAACTCTCTTGTCTCGTTCATATCTCAACCTTTCCTTTTTTGTGGTTATGATAGTGTACTCTTAATCTTCTTCAGCGATGTAAAGGTGCTCCTGACAACCTTCTTTTCACCTTCAAGGGCAAGGACAACACTCCCCTCGCTTCCCTCGACCCCGCCCGACGCGACATGGACCGCCTCGATACCGTAGAGGAGTTTCACCGCCTCCAGCTCTGTTATGACACAGGCGCCGATGAGGGGTATCATCCCCACCCTGTCGCCCGTTGCGTAGTCGAACCTCCCCTGCCCGCACGCCCGCGTGGCGGCGGCCACCGATGGGACGAGCTTTTCGAGACCGACGGGGACGATCAGGTGAGCCCCTCGCGCCATGACAATGCCGATGGACGAGCCGATAGTGCCACCCCGGGGGTCGCCCATGAGGACACCGGCAGCGCCGCTCGCGTCGACGGCGTTCGCCCCCTTGATGAAGACATCGTCCGCGGTGAAGTCGTTGAGGACATCGACCGACCTCTTTCTCGACGGCTTCCCGTTGACGAAGACGGCCGGGGGAAGCCTCCGCTCCAGCTCGTTCGCACCCAGCTCGCCGCCGGTGATCCTCCCAGCGGCGTACCAGAACCGGTCGATACGCTTCCCCGTCAGCTCCTCCACGATGCAGGCGTTGGTCGTGCCGCTCCCGATGATGACCCTCCCCTTTTTGAGGGCCCTCTTTACCTCGGGAAGGGAGGTGACCGCCATCGCGATCAGGCGTTTCGACTCTGCCGGTGTCAGGACGACGATGGCCCTGGCGCTTTCTGCCATTCCGGCCTCCTCATTAACACGGAATAAACGGTGTTTTTCACTATACCACCTTCAGTAACGACGGGCAAGGGGTGAGGGATAGTATTTTCATCGCATGTCAAGCATATGTCAGAGCATCGCCAGGATACCTGCAAACCCACGGAGAACTTCCTCATAAGGTATCTAACGACCTCCCCAGGACATCTCCTCTACCTTTGGCAGATTACTCAAGCCCACGCGTATTCATTACACGAAACGGGGCAGAGCCACTATCAAACCGGGAAACCTTCTGCGTAAACATATCCCCATCAAGACTAATCAGCTGGATGAAACACACCCAGGTTTCCTCGAAGCCGATACGATCGCTCATTGTGGTGATTCACTTATGGGTATGTTCACCTACACTATAGATTTCGTCGATGTATCCACAGGATGAGACTCTTTCATAACTTCTTATGCCCCTCCGTAAAACTCCTTACGAAAAAAGGGTTGCTTCAAAGACTATCAAACACTATCATAAAATGTAAAACCCTTACCCTTTGGATAACTTTTTATTCTGAGTCAACGGGTTGGTATTTTCATGGAACCAGGCAGGTGCCGGCAACGAGGGGAGCGCTTGCTCTTGGAAAAGTGAAGGGATATAAAGAGAGGAGAGGTACAGGAACTGCAAGAGAGGGGTAACCATTCAGGGTGGCTGGAGGTGGAGGTACATGTCGGAAAAAGGGGGAGGGAGGGGGTGGTGGAGCTCCTTGTCGCCTCCGGCAGTCCCGGTGTTGTCGATAAGGATACCTCCGTTACGGCCTATCTGCCCGTCGATGACGGTGGCGAAAAGCGGTACCGTAAGCTCATGGAGACGCTGCAACGGTCGGGCTTTCACGCCGTTAGCCGCCCCTTTCAGGAGCATGACTGGACAAGCCGGTGGAAGAGGTTCATCAAATCTGTTGCCATAACAAGGGGACTTCTCATCAAACCGACGTGGGAGGAGGTCAAGCCGCGCAGCGGCCGGATAGTCGTTGAAATAGACCCGGGGATGGCCTTCGGTACGGGTCATCACCCGTCGACAGGGATGTGTCTGAAGGCGCTGGAAAAACTGGTGTCGGAGCGGCGTATAGGGGAGATGCTTGATGTCGGGACCGGGGCGGGGATCTTGGCGATTGCCGCACGGAAGCTCGGCGTAGCTCGGGTGGTGGGGATCGATACGGATGTGACGGCATTGAAGGTTGCCCGGAGGAACGTACGTCAGAACCGTGTTGCGGTTACGATCTCCGGGACGCCGTTAGAGAAGGTCCGCGGACGCTTCTCCCTTGTTGCTGCAAATATCATCGCCGAGGAGCTGGTACGGATCGCCCCGTCACTGGTAAAAAGAATAGCCCCTGACGGTTTTCTGATACTTTCAGGCATTCTGAAGGAGAGGGAGGATGAGGTAGTAGAACAGTACAGGTCGATGGGGCTTAAGAGGTACAGAACGTTCAGGCGGGGGGAGTGGGTCTGCCTCGTCTACAGGGGGGGGGTGTGAGAAGGTTCTTCGTTGAGGGGATCTCCGGGATGACAGGTCGGTGGTCATCACCGGGGATGAGTTCTATCACCTGTCGAGGGTCCTCAGGCTTAAGGTCGGCGCCGGAGTGATCGTCTTTGACGGACAGGGCCTTGAGCTCTCCGGGAGGGTTGCCTCTGTCGAGAGGGAGAGGGCTGTTGTCGAGGTGACCGGCCTGAGGGAAAATCGAGCGGAGAGCCCTCTGGAGATAACCCTCCTCCAGGGAATGGCCAAAGGGGGGAAGATGGATGTCGTCATCCAGAAGGGGACTGAGCTCGGAGTGGTGTCCATATACCCCTTCTCTCCGGAGAG
>JBHHXU010000043.1:0-9174 GCA_046757185.1 Thermodesulfobacteriota bacterium | reverse complement strand
GCACAAGGGTATGGTTCGGGCTTCTTTATTTATGTGTTAATGGGACAGCAGTGATCGGAAAAGGTAACACCACAACAATTCTCTATATTTCGGGACTGAACGTGATTACCATTTCGCCTGCCTTTCTCGGCGCCATCATTTATAACATTTAGAAGCATAGAACAAATCACCGCAGAGGGCGGGGGACACATTTCTCTGCCCTCTTTTTTATTCTCCGGCAATAGTGAATGTCTCCGATGAATGCCCCGCCCACTTTCGTTCTGTGGAGAAATACCTCATCGATTTCTATCTCATCAATCCCTTCACCACCTTTGGAAAGACCTACTACCACCATCTCCGCCAAAATGCTTGCAAAACATGACGACTTATACGTATACTGTTATGCGCTTATTATCTATTCAGCCGGAAACAAGGAAAGGAGCATTATGGGAAATGACACCTTTTTGAAGGCGTGCAGGAGGGAGCCAACCGATTATACGCCGGTCTGGCTCATGCGGCAGGCGGGCCGCTATATGAAAGAGTACATGGCGATACGGGAGAAACACTCCTTCCTTGAGATGTGCAGGACGCCTGAGCTTGCCTGTGAGGTGACCCTCCAGCCGATAGACAAGCTGGGGGTGGATGCGGCTATTATCTTTGCCGACATCCTCCTCCCCCTCCAGGGGATGGGGATTGACCTCGAGTTCGCCAAGAACGAGGGGCCCGTTATCAACAACCCGGTAAGGTCGAGGGCCGATATCGACGCAATACGGATAATAGAACCACGGGAAGACGTCCCCTTCCTCCTCGAGGCCCTGCGGCTCGTGAAGGGGGAACTCAACGGCAAGGTCCCTCTCATCGGCTTCGCCGGTGCACCCTTTACCCTCGCAAGCTACATCATAGAGGGGGGTGGGTCGAAAAACTATATCCACGCAAAGAGCCTCATCTTTGGCGACCCGGAAGGGTGGCACACCCTCATGGGGAAGATCGCCGACATCACGGCCCGCTACCTGAACGCCCAGATAGAGGCGGGCGCAGAGGTTGTCCAGCTCTTCGACAGCTGGGCGGGATGCCTCGGTCCCGACGACTACCGGGAGTTCGTCCTCCCCTACACGAAGAGGGTTCTCGACTCCGTCATGGAAGGTCAGACCCGTCGAGGCGTGGGAGATCATCGGGAGCCGATTCGCCATACAGGGCAACCTCGATCCGGTCGTCCTCTTCGGCCCCCGGGAGGAGATGAAAAAGAGGGTAAAGGACATACTCGACAGGGCCGGCGGGAGACCGGGGCACATATTTAATCTTGGACACGGCATCATCCTGGGCACTCCCGTCGACAACGTCAAGGCCCTCGTCGATACGGTCCACGAATACAGTCAGAGAGGTTAGCATATGGCAGAGAATGGAAAGAAGGCCGTTATACTCCTCGCCTTCGGCGGGGCGGATTCCTTAGAGAACGTGGAACCCTTTATAAGGAATGTACTGAGTCCCAGAACCCCGAGCCCCGAGCTCATAGAGACGACAAAGGAGCGGTATCAACTCATCGGCGGCGCCTCTCCCCTCCTGGCGATTACCATGGATCAGGCGAGGGCCCTTGCGGGCCGTCTGAACAGGGAGCGCAAGGAACCGATCACTGTCTACGTAGGGATGCGGAACTGGCACCCCTATATAAAGGATACCCTCCGGGAGATGAAAGACGACGGCGTCAAAAAGGCAATCGCCGTCATAATGGCCCCCCACGCGACAGAGGCCAGTACCGGTGGCTACCTCCAAGACGTGGAAGAGGCCCTCAAGGAGACGGGCGGGCTCCCCGAGGTAGAGTTCGTCGGTCCATGGCATACCAACCCTACCTTTCTCGAAGCGGTTGTGGGGAATATGCAGACCGCCTTCACCTCCTTCTATAGACTTCGGGAGAAGGAGAAGATCCGCGTCATTTTCACCGCCCACAGCCTCCCGAAGAGGATACTCGAAGGAGACCCTTACGTCTCACTGATCAATGAGACGGTCGAGGTGATAAACGATATGTTTACCGGCCTCGATTCCACCATCGCCTTTCAGAGCAAGGGGGGAGGCCCCGGTGAGTGGCTCGGTCCTTCTGTGGAAGAGGCCATCGAGGAGGCGAAAAAGGACGGGAAGGTGGGGGTCGTCATAGTCCCCGTCGGCTTCGTTGCGGACCATGTGGAGACCCTCTACGACATTGATATCCTCTTCTATGAGAAAGCCCGGTCGCTGGGGCTCACCTTCTCAAGGGCCCCTTCACTGAACGCCCTGGACTCCTTCATAAAGGCGCTCAGTGAGGTCGTTACACCCTACCTCGACTCATAACCATGAAAAAGGTCGTCATCATAGGGGCGGGCATTAGCGGCCTCTCTACCGCCCTGAGCCTCGAGGAGGAGGCCGCAAAGAGGGGAGTGGCACTTGAGATTACCCTTATCGAGAGGAATAAGAGGGTCGGCGGCAACATCATGACTGAGAGGGCCGACGGGTTCCTTATCGAAGGGGGGCCGGACTGCTTCCTCTCTGAGAAGCCGTGGGCCATGGAGCTCTGCAGGAAGATCGGCCTCGGGGAAAAGCTCCTCACAACAAACGAGAAGAATAAAAAGACCTTTGTCCTCTCACGGGGAAAGCTCCATGAGCTTCCTGAAGGGGTTATCCTCATGGTCCCCACAAAGATAACCCCCCTCCTCTTTTCAAGACTCCTCTCCCTCCGGGGCAAACTCCGCATGGGGCTTGAGTTCTTCATCCCCCGTAAAAAGGGGAATCGTGACGAGAGTCTCGGTGATTTCGTCAGGAGGAGGCTCGGTCAGGAGGCGCTCGACAAGATTGCCGAACCCCTCGTTGCCGGCGTCCACGCGGGCGACCCTGATACCATGAGTGTGAGGGCAAGCTTTCCCAAGTTCGTAGAAATGGAGACCGAGTACGGTTCCATGATACGGGGTATGCTCGCACGGATGCGCCAGATGAGGGAGGGCCGCAAGTCGGCAGGAAAGGCAGGAACACCGAAGGGGGGCGCAAAGAGACCGAAGGTTACCATGTTTATGACCCTGAAGGAGGGGTTGAGCGAGTTAGTCGATACAATCGTTTCGCGCTTCACAATGACGACCATCAAGATGAGCCTCACCGTAAAAGAGGTTTGCGCACAGTCCACGGGGTATGCGGTCAGGATAGAGGGTGGTGAGACGATCGACTGTGACGCGGTCATCATCGCCGCCCCGGCCTATGCCGCCTCCGCCATCATCAAGGGGCTTGACCGGGACCTCTCAGAGAGACTCCTCACCATTCCCTACGTCTCTACCGCCACCGTATCTCTCGGCTATAAGAAAAGGGACGTGAAACACCCCCTCAACGGCTTCGGCTTTGTGGTGCCCAAAACTGAGAACCGCCGCATCATGGCAGCTTCGTGGGTCTCTGTAAAGTTCAAGCACCGCGCCCCAACAAACTCGGTCCTCATCAGGTGTTTCGTGGGCGGCGCAAAGAACGAGGAGCTCGTTTTTCGGAGCGACGAAGAGATTATCCGCATGGTCAGGGATGAGTTGAGGGATATCATGGGTATTGTCGCCGAACCGGTGGTGGTAAGATTATTCCGGTGGCACAAGGCGATGCCCCAGTACACGATCGGTCACCTTGATCGAATAAAGATGATTGAGGAAAGTACCGGCAGCCACCCGGGGCTCTACCTCACCGGCGGCGCTTACGGCGGCATAGGGATAAGCGACTGTGTCCGTATGGGGGGGGAGACCGCCGTCAAGGTGATGGACCACCTCACACAGTGACCACTGGACGCTAGTGCATTTTCCCAAACAAGTTAGCAAGAACACTTTCTATTGTCCACCACCTTTCTTCTCCAAAAAGGACTTATCTCCCCCCCCCTCTTGCTGCTCATTCGGGTGAGCTGAGACAGAGGTCGTTATCACTCTATCCACCTTGACCCGGAACCTTTCTCCATTTGCACGGAGGGCAAAGAAATGATATAGTACGTCCGATATATTATTTACAAAGGGAACTAAAGACTCTTCTGCTAAATCACAAAAACTCCTCTCACTTGTAAGGGAGTATGATAGTACAAATCTCAGGGGTGATGCGATGGCAGTTAAAAAGCTGGGGGAACTCCTTGTCGAGTCCGGGCTCATAACCGAAGAGCAGCTCAAACTTGCCCTCGATGAGGCCAAGAAGCAGAAAAACGTCCGGGTCGGCGCCGTCCTGATAGAGAAGGGGTACGCCACCGACATCGACATCGCCCAGACTCTCGCCTTCCAACTCAAGATACCGTTTGTGGAGCTTTCGTCTACTGCGGTAGACCCGGAGGCGATAAAGCTTGTCAATGAAAACCTCGCCAAGAAGTACCTTGCGATCCCTCTTGAAATCAACAAGAAGGTCCTGAAGGTCGCCATGGCAGACCCCCTGAACCTCGATGCCATCGACGACCTGAGGTTCGCCACCGGGATGGAGATAAAGCCGTGTGCCGCCACCCATCTTGACGTCAACTCCGCGATCAACCGGTACTACCACATCAATGAACCGATTGAAGAGCTGATGGTCGACCTCCATGATGACACGCTTGTTGAGGTGATCCATGAATCAGAATCAACAAAGGACGTTGCCGAGCTCGTCAGGAAGAGCACCGCCCCGCCCATTATAAAGATGGTCGACTCCATCATTATCCACGCCGTGGACAACCGGGCAAGCGACATTCACATCGAACCCCACGACAAGACCGTCAAACTACGGCTCCGGATCGACGGACTAATGAAGCCGACGATGCAACTACCGAAGTGGGTGCTCGGTCCCGTTGTATCGAGAATAAAGATCATGGCAAAGATGGACATTGCCGAGAGGAGGGTATCCCAGGACGGGCGGATAAAGGTGCGGCTCGGTGAGAAAAACCTCGACATAAGGGTCTCCACCCTCCCGACGCAGTACGGAGAAACGGTGGTCATGAGACTCCTGGATCCGAAGGCGGAGCTCCTCAAACTGGAGCAAATAGGTTCCTATAAAAAGGATGACAAGGTGGCAAAGGATATAATAGACATCATCGAGCGGCCTCAGGGGGTTGTCCTCGTCACCGGTCCCACCGGCAGCGGAAAGACCTCCTCCCTCTATGCCATGATAAAGCACATAATGAAGGAGCAGATAAATATCATCACCATTGAGGACCCGGTGGAGTATGAACTCAAGGGGGTAAATCAGGTGGCGGTCAATGAGAAAACGGGGCTGAGCTTCGCCTTCACCCTCCGCTCCGTCCTCAGACAGGACCCCGATGTTATCCTCGTCGGGGAGATGCGTGATACCGAGACGGCAATCATCGCCCATCAGGCCTCGCTCACCGGCCACCTCGTCTTTACCACCCTCCATACCAACGACGCGGTCTCTTCCATTACCAGGCTCAGGAACCTGGGAGTCCCCCTCTATATCATTGCCTCATCGCTAAACGGCATCGTGGCGCAACGGCTTGTGCGGGTCATCTGTCCCCACTGTAAACAGCAGTACACACCCACACGAGAGGAGCTGGAGAAGGCCAGGCTTACCACAACGGGCAAACAACGACTCTATCGTGGCGTCGGCTGTGATAAGTGCAACGACACCGGCTACGCGGGGAGAACGGGGATCTTCGAAGTCCTGAAAGTCGACAGCAGGATACGGAATCTGATTGTCAACGATGCCCCTGAGCACGAGATTAGACAGGCAGCGCTCGCCTCAGGGATGGTCCAGATACAGCAAGACGGCCGAAGGAAGGTCATTGAAGGGATTACCACCCTTGAGGAGTTGACGCGGGTTATCTACATGGCCGAGGAGGATGAGCTCAGAGAGGGCGTCTGCCCCTCGTGCCAAAAGCCGATCCCCTCCGATATCGATGTCTGCCCCCACTGCGAAAAGACGGTTTCCAAGATATGTAGATCCTGTAGTCGGGAAAGAAAACCCGACTGGGTCATCTGTCCCTACTGTGCAACCTGGTTCGAGGAAGGGCAGGAGAAATCCGCCTAGACTGCTCCTGATGGAAACTCCCCTAAGAGAACCACACCCCTTATTCACCAGAGGTTAAGTGACCACGCCAGTGAGGGTTGCCGTTTCATAAATCCACGCCCCATTAGTTTGATCATACCGCTCCCGTCTTGTCTGATTCACGGTTTCTTTCCTCCGTTCCAGAGACGGCAGAATTCGGCATGCTCATCGTGCCTGCACGCCTTCCTCACAATCCACTTGAGCGAGAGGGGGGCGATAATGGTGGTAATGAAGGCCATCGTGATGAGGGCCGAGAACTGGTTGTGGGTGAGGAGGGGCTCTGTTATGGTGTGACTCTCCATCAACTCACCGCTCAGATTAATCACCACCCCCGCAACGATCAGCTCAACCGCGCCCCTGCCGTTCATCCCGCATCCGATAATCGCCGACTCCCAGACGTTGTGTCTGCTCAGAAGGGCGCCCGCGCCGCACCCGACTATCTTTCCTACTATAGCGATGACGGTAATTGCCGCCGTCAGGACGATGAATGACCACTCCCAGGTGAAGGTAAGATGGAAGGAGAGGGAAACAAAGAATATGGGGGCCAGAAATCCGTAGCTCAGGCCGTAAAAACGGTCGCTGATCTTTTCATAGACCTCACGGTCCATAATCTCCTTGCGCACAAACTGTCCCGCGACAAAGGCGCCGATGATGAGATGAAGGCCCGCCAGCTCGGCGAGAAAGGCCATGACGAGGGCGGAGAGGAGGGCAAAGGTAAAACCCTTCCCCTCGCGGTCGCTCAACCTGCGCGTGAACTGGGGAATTACGTAGTGAGTGACGAGAATGGTCACGGTAAAGAAAACAACGACCTTAAAGACCACCAGGAAAACATTGAAGAGTTGGATTGACCCACTCTCAGCCAGGCCGAGGAGTATTGAGAGGCTCACCAGGGCGAGGATATCGTCTGCAATAGCGGCGCCGATGATGATGTGTCCCAGTTTGCTCCGGTTAAGCTCCATGTCGTGGAGTATCCTGGCTTGTACCGCCAGAGAGGTAATGGAGAGGCCCATCCCGACGAAGAGGGACTGGTTGACCGTACCTCCAAACCCCTTGCAGACGAGGAAGCCGAGGGCAAAGGGGAGAACAAAGCCGCCGGTGGCAACGACGAGGGAGGGCCAGATATGCTCCAGAAGCTCCTTGGGGTCCATCTCCATCCCGGCATAGAACATGAGGAAGAAGATGCCGAACTCCGCCATGAGCTCCAGCGATTCGGACGTCGTTATGATGCCGAGGAGAGGGGGGCCGAGGATCAGTCCGGCGAGGAGCTCACCCAGAATGACCGGCAGGCCGAAACGGGCAAAGAGAGAGCCCAGAATCCAGGCAACGGTCAGGATGAGAATGAGGGTAACGATAATCTGCTGGGTAATCACCGCTTATGTAGTAAACCCCTTATGGCGTTACGTGGTCCCTGACAAGTAAATTTTACACTACGTCCTTTTTACTGACGTGAAACGTACTTCTCAACAATTATAAGACATAGATCATTTCTCTGCACCCCTTTTTTATCATGTGGAAACTGACGATGACACCTCATGGTCGGGAGCCTTAGAACAGGGGTAACCGCTCCAATTAAAGAAACACCTCCCTCACAAACCGGATAGGTGGTCTTCTCAGGGTTCTGCTTTTTTGTAAGGGGGCAGGGAGAAGCTCAGGGGGTCCCGGGTGGCGTTTCGGCCTTCTTCGGTTTCCGCGGAACCGAATGGCATCTGAAGCAGTTACGGAAGGGGAATGCAACCTTGTCGTGACACCTGCCGCAGTACTCCCCCTTCCAGATGGCGATCATCGAGATATCATTCCCTCCCGCCTCCATCTTGAATATCTTCGGGTGGCAGATCTTGCAGCTGAGCCAGACATTATGTGGTTTGTGGGGGAAGAGGACGTCGGGCATGAAATCCATCTTGGACTTTATTATAATATCCTCGGAGAAGGGGACCTCATACTTCTTATTTCCCTCCTCCAGGGAGTCTTTCGGTGAAATGATTCCGTGCTTCAGCGCCTTCGACCAGTCGATGAAGCCGTATTTGTCTCTTGGAAGGTAGTCGAGGGGGACGACATCGGGCGACGGGTCGATGAGGCCGTACTTGTCGTATTTCAGCCCGCCCGCCCGTCTTGTCTTCGCCTTCTCCTCCTTCTTCATGAACCAGGGGAGGTCCGCCCCCGTTGCAAGGGGCGCCATGAGAAGGGATACATGGAGTACTATGAATAGGTATCGAATTTTGCCCATAACAAATTGTAGCAGAATTACACAGGTTCATCAAGATGCCGGCAGGGATTAATTGCTCATACAATATAAGAAGAAATCGCAGACCTTTAATCTCCAGGAATTACTCTAAAACAGTTATCTATTTTAGTATAACCTGTTATACACGTCGAGGGTGCAAGTTTTTATAAGTGTCAGGCGTTGGTTTTTGCAAAATCGGGGGAACTCCTTTTTGATAGGTATTGACAAGGTAATATATTTCGGCTATGGTTTGACTAGTCTTAGTTGGTACTGTTCTTAAGAGATGGATTATCACATGTCGGAAAGGGGAGGCATCCCAATGATAAAAATCTATGCATTGGTTTGTACCGTTCTTCTGGTTATTGTCTCAGGATGTGTCAGCACCTCAAAGTATAAGGAACTCGAGACACAGCTTGGGGAGGCGCAGCAGGAAAATGAGGAGCTGGCCCGGAAGATCGATTCCCTTGAAGAGGAGTATTCGGTAGGCATAGCAAACAGGGAAGAGCAGGCAAGGGCCATGGAGGAGATGGTCGATGAGCTGAAAGAGGAGGTAAACGACAAAGCGGTCACCATCAATCAGCTCGAGGATACCTTACGCATTGAGATAGTCGAGAAACTCTTCTTTGACTCGGGTTCGGCAGTGGTGAAGCCATCCGGCAGAGAAATGCTGGTGCGCATCGCGCCGATACTGAAAGAGGCCAATGGACAGACAATCAGGGTTGTCGGCCATGCCGATGCACTCCCGCCAAGTGCCAGACTCCAGAAGAAGTATCCCTCCAACTGGGACCTGTCGGTTGCCCGTGCCACATCGGTAATTAAAGTCCTCCAGTGGGGTCTTGGGATTAATCCCCAACGTCTCGTTGCGGCTGGTGTTGCAGAATACAGACCGCTTTCTACCGGGGAAGAGGAGGATGTTCTGGCGGCCAACCGGGTGGTTGAGATTATCCTCGTCCCGTCCAAGGAGTAAAGCCTCAGTA
>JBHHXU010000042.1:0-9199 GCA_046757185.1 Thermodesulfobacteriota bacterium | reverse complement strand
CGAGCTTTGCCAGGATGGCGCTCAACTCCTCGCCGGCCCTCTTCACCCTGAGACGTACAAGGCCGAGAGAGGAGCTTTCGTCAAAGATGACAACGAGGATGACCCGCTGGCCCACGATGGATATGTGCATATTATCCTTTTCACCCTCATGGAAGAGGATGGAGAACTCCTTTTCACCGATGAGCTTCGCCAGCCCTCCGGTGGCGGCAATATTGCCGGCGGTAAGCGATGCGAGGGAGGTCGTATCCATATCCTTAACCTCCCCGCTCGACGCAATGAGCTGCCCGTCCTTATCGATCAGAAAGACGCCCTTTGCATTCGCATCAGTGAGGAGACGCTCGATAACAGCGGTCATCTCCTTGAGCTCTTCGCCGAATAATACCAGTGAATCCATAGCCACCATAATAGTAAAAATATATTCCTTAACAGGTTCGTTTGCCGCACCTGCGGGGAAGGAAGCCTACATCTCCCTCCTCCCCTCAAAGGCCTTCCCTATCGTGACGCCGTCCATATACTCCAACTCCCCCCCGACCGGGATGCCGACCGCTATCCTCGTCACCCTGATGCCCACCGGTTTCAGCAGTCTTGTAATATAGAGGGCCGTCGCCTCCCCCTCCATGTTGGGGCTCATGGCCAGGATGACCTCCTCGATACCCCCCGACTCCACCCGCCTGATAAACTCAGCTATCCTTATGTCGTCGGGTCCTATCCCCTTCAGAGGAGAGAGGCAGCCGTGGAGTATATGGTAGACTCCCCTGAATCCCCCCGTCGCCTCAATCGCCGCAAGGTCGTTCACATCCTCAACGACACAGACCACCGACTGGGACCTCCCCCCGTCGCTGCACAGGTCGCACGGGTCGCGGTCTGAGAGGTTGCAGCAGACGGAACACTGATGGACCTTCTCCTTTATATTCGTTATGGACTGTGCGAGCCCACTGGCATACTCCTGAGGACCATTCAGGACATGGAAGGCAAGCCTTGTTGCGGTCTTCTCTCCGATCCCCGGAAGTCTGGAAAACTCCCGTATCAGCTTCTCGATGGGTGCCGCGTAGCTCATGGCTCCTAGAAGAGACCGGGGATATTCATGCCGAGGCCGCCCGTCACCTTCCCCATCTCTTCCGACAGTATCTGCTGAGAGCACTTCAGCCCCTCGTTGACCGCGGCGATAATGAGGTCCTGGAGCATCTCCACATCATCCGAATTCACCACAGCGGGGTCGATGGTTATCGAAACGACCTCCTGCTTGCCGTTCACCGTGGCAGTGACCATACCACCACCCGAAGAGGCCTCAATGGTCTTCGCTGCGACCTCCTGCTGGATCTCGGCCATCTTTTCCTGCATCTTCTGCGCCTGCTTTAGAATATTTCCAATGTTCTTAGACATCTGTCCTCCTGCTCTTGTGAATCACTTTATAGGTACACCATCCCTCCGCGATAAGTGCGGGGAGTGTCTATCCCACACTCTCATCCCCGTATCACCTTCGACTTCCCGGCATTCCTGCCCTTCGGCTCTACCACCCTGCCTCCAAAGATGCGTACCGCATCATCTACCAGGGTATCCGAACCCACCCTCTGTCCCCCCTGCGGTGGTTCATCGCTGCTGCTCTTCATAATCATCACCGCCTTCCGTTCCCCGAAGAAGTCCCGGCAGATGCTCTCGAGGCGCTCCTTGTTGTCCGCAAGGTAGTTATAGAAGGACCCCTGAACCTCGAAGGTAACCTCACCCCCTTCAGCCGCTATGCGTGCAGATTCAAGACACGAGGCGAGGTGTCTGCTCTTCCCCTTTATAAACTCCACAACATCTGTCTTCTGACCGCTCGGAGCCGGAGAGCTCTTCGCCATACCCGCACGTGGGTTCTCCTTCTGTGGAGCGTCTCCACCACCGCCAACTCCTCTGCTGAGATCCTCCAGGCCCTTGATAACGCTCTCTATCGGTCGCATATCATCAAGATGAACCGCCTTGAGGAGGGCCATCTCTACCACAAACCGTGGGGATGAAGACCTCGATACCACCTCATGACACTGGGTCATGATATTAAAGATCATCTGGAGCTTCGGAAGGTTTACAACCGACGAAAGCTCCTTCAACCTCTCCACCTCACTGTCGGGCATGTCCAGTATCTTCTCCGGGTTGTCAACCACCTTGACAACCGTCAGGTCCCTTATATGTTCGAGCATATCGAGACTGAGCCGCTTGAAATCATAACCAAAATCATAAATGCTTTCAAGGATATTCAGGCACCCCTCCCCATCCTTTTCGAGGAGGGTCATTGAGAGGTCGTAGAGGAGCGACCTGTCCATCAGACCGAGGGCGTTGACGACGTCGGTCACCGTAATCTCCTCACCGGCAAAGGCAATGACCTGGTCGAGATAGCTCTGGGCATCACGGAGACTCCCGTCGGCCTCCCGCGCGATAAGGTAGATACCCTGTTCGTCTATGGTGATGCCCTCGTTCCCGGTTATTACCTTGAGGTGCTCCTGGATGTCTCTGAAGGGTATCCTCTTGAAGTCGAACCGCTGGCACCGTGAGAGTATGGTGGGAATGACCTTATGGACCTCTGTTGTTGCAAAGATAAAGATTGCATGGGGGGGCGGCTCCTCAAGGGTCTTGAGGAGAGCATTGAAGGCGGGGGTCGAGAGCATATGCACCTCATCGATAATATAGACCCTGTACCTGCCCCGACTCGGCATGTAGTTGATATTCTCCCGGAGGTCCCTTATGTTATCCACCCCCGTATTGGAGGCGCCGTCGATCTCAAGGACATCGATCGAGGAGCCTGCCGTTATCTCCCGGCACGCCCGGCAACTGTTACACGGGGTAGGTGTCGGCCCCTCTTCACAGTTCAGCGCCCTGGCAAGTATCCGGGCGACGGTTGTCTTGCCGACCCCCCGCGGACCCGAGAAGATATAGGCGTGCCCTATCTTGGCGGAGGCGATGGCATTCCGGAGCGTCCTGGTCACGTGCTCCTGTCCGACCACCTCCTCAAAGAGCTTTGGTCTCCATTTTCTGGCTATGACAAGGTATGACATAGTGGTTGAGATATGCAGTTAAGGAATTTACACCGTGTGGGATACTCGAACAGCAGGGAAAAACAGCATCGTGCTTATCCGCCTATTCAAGGCATCTAATTATTCAAAGGTGTAGAATACCGGCAACTCGGTCTCAATTCTCAAAGACCTCTGCTCCTCTCCACCGGGTGGCCACTATTGATAGCTAGGCACCCTCGCGGCACATGGTACGGCTGCTACCGCTGCTTCCTCCCGGACCTGACGGAGTTCACAGCTTTTCCATTGCGCGAGACCCAGCTATCAATACTGGCCACCCCTCTCCTCATTCCTAACGGGGCACTCTTCTGCCCTTTCCGTTCTCAGTAGAAGCGTGCAGAGCATCTTATAAGAGGCTTAAACCTTGCATGAAGATAGCACAGGTCATAATCAAAATCAAAGGCTTTTTAAGCTCTTTTCACCTGCAAGATTGTAAGAAGAGGGGTAATTTCTTATCACCATTGATGAGGAGAGGCCAAATAAGAGGCGATGGTTTAAGAAAAAGGAGAACAATAACGCCCACCAGCCTTGAAGACCGTTGGGCGTTATTCCTGTAACTGTCCGCACTATGGCTGGATTTTAACACCAACAGAGAGAAGAAACAATCATGAAGGAGAAGGACGATTCTCTTGCCTCTTTTACAGCGTACAGGTCTTGATGTTTACTTCCTTAACCGACATCGAAGAGGCGGTCCATCCGGTAGTGGAGGACGAGGGAGTGGAACCGGGGGTCGGCCATCGGATCCCCTTCGGTTCGGAAGAGGTGAGAGGGACACGAGCAGTCGGAGGCCCCGAAGCCGGGGATTTCCCCATCGGCCATATCCTTTACCGCCCCAGCCACCTCGCACTCGAGGTCGTCCGACGTCCGTATGGGGAGGACGACGTGGAACTCCGCCACACTCCTCAGGTAGTCGATATGCCAGAAGAGCCGCTTCCTGAGCTTTCGGTGCCGTTCCACCCTTTTGGAGAGGCACCGCTTCGCCGAGCCTACATAGGTGTAGTACCCCTTCCTGAAGCGTACCGTGCCGAGCTTTCCCACCTCTATGGCTGCCCCCTTACGGAGTCTCAGGATGAGGAGGTAGCACCCCCTGTCGCGGGCCTCCCTCTCGACCATCTTCCACGGCAGGTTAACCTCACGAACCTCCGCCATGATGGAGAGGTCATTTCTCCACCCGACGGCCAAGGGGATGATCCTTACCCGTTTCCTCACATCAAGGAGCGTCTCCGCGAAGGCGAGGTCGGTATGGTACTCGGGTAGAAAGTGTTCGACAGAAGGGCAGTGAATGATGAAGAGGACGGCGCTGCCGGTCGTTCCATAGGAGAGGGCGGAGAGCTCCTCAAGGTGCCGCCTCCCACGCTCCGTGATGGCATCGGGGAACATGGCGACCTTTTTACTGAAGAGGGTGCACGACTTGACCTCGAGGTAGATGTCCCTCACACCCTTTTTGAGGAGGAAGTCGAATCGGCTCTTTCCCACGGTGACCTCACGCTTTATTATCTCCGCCCCTTTAAGGCTGGGTACGAGTCCCCTCTCGATGAGGTGGCGGGCCACATCGTTATTGGTGTGGGTGTGGAGCATCACGGGATGACCGTCCCTCTCGACAGCCACTGCGGTAAAGGGGAGCTTGCGCCCTTCGCGGAATACCTCTTCGAGATAGATGACGACCCCCGGCAGGAGAAGTTCCCACAGCCTCCCCGGATTCGGCAGAAATGCCTTGACGACCCTGCCGTCCAGATCACAGAGGACGACAAAACGGTTGGGCCTCGAAAGAAAGACGACCTTCCTGGGGTTGTTAAAGAATTTCACTATTCCAACTCATGCCTTTCAGGTGTATTCTTGCTATATACCGCTCCTTAACAAGTGTTATTGCAGGAAATCCTTACATATTTTAGCTTAATGTACAACAGCTTAAGGCTCTTTCAAACGAATACGAATTGTGATAGACTTCGAGAAATTCTGATAGTTAAGAATGGGCACCCATTGCTTTTTCATGGATGCCTCTGAACTCCTAACACCTGGGCTGTCTAATGACCAGTACTGGCAAATCTATGAAAAAAGAGCAGCAACCTTTAGCAGAAGTATTCGGTCATTTAGTAACTGACCGGAGTGACCGAGCCGCAAGGTACCGGAAACGCAAGATATGCCCCTTTAATAATAAAGTTCCAAACTGCACCAAAGATAAAGCAAAAAACCCCTTGGGCGTCTGTAGTATCTATCACGGTGGCAATCCTGTAATAACCTGCCCGATTAGATTTCGTGAGGAATGGCTCATTACTGATGATGCCGCGGATTTTTTCTTTGAGGAAAATGCTGGCTGGACATCCATTACAGAAGTACGATTAAATGACCACTACGGAAAATCGGCGGGCAATATTGACGTTGTGTTGGTAGCCTACGACAAAAATGGGAAGGTATACGACTTTGGAGCCTTGGAAATTCAAGCCGTCTATATTTCCGGCAATGTGAGAGAACCTTTTGAGCATTACCTATCGAAGCCTGACAAAAACTCTCAAATGGATTGGTCAAACCACCCAAGTTATCCGAGGCCTGATTATCTTTCCTCTTCAAGAAAGCGGTTGGCGCCCCAGTTGCTTTTCAAGGGTGGCATTTTGAATGCCTGGGGTAAAAAGATTGCAGTAGCTATTAACAAAGGTTTTTTCGACACGCTTCCTTCTTTGGAAAGGGTAGAGCGTGATAGTGCTGAAATTATATGGTTGATTTATGACCTTGCCCCCCAACTAAACCGACACAATAGTATGGAAAGATACAAACTTACAAAGATAGAAACAGTCTACACAAGGTTTCAACCGGCATTAAAGATGCTTACCCGACCAAAGCCGGGAAACGTTAATGCATTCATGAAGTTGCTTCAAGAAAAGGTTGATGAAAAGTTGGAGTCGCCACCTGTCAATAAAACCATTGACAACCCTTTTGAGTAAAAGCAATGAAGCAGACCCATCTTTTTAAAGAATTAAAACCAGATACCCGCGCTTTTCCAAAAGCAATAAATGTTGCCTCTGTACCCCAAAGAAGCCCTTTTAGATACCCTGGAGGGAAAACATGGTTCGTTCCTAGATTTCGTGAATGGATGCAAAGTAAAAGCAGTAAGCCCCGTCTTTTAATTGAGCCGTTTGTGGGTGGCGGAATAATTTCTTTGACAGCGCTATTTGAAGACCTCGTTGACGAGGTTTTGATGGTTGAGCTCGATGAGGGAATTTCAGCAGTATGGCAAACGGTTATTAACGGCAATGCAGACTGGCTTATTAATAAAATTCTACACTTTGATTTAACGAGAGAAAGTGTAACTGACGAGATATCAAGGAAAACAACAATTACTAAAGAGCTTGCATTCCAAACTATTTTAAAAAACCGTACTTTTCATGGCGGAATATTAGCTAATGGTTCTGGCCTTATTAAATATGGAGAATCGGGTAAAGGCATTCACTCTCGATGGTATCCTCAAACACTTGCTAAAAGGTTGAGAAATCTTGAGCACATATCAAACAGATTATCATTTCGACACGACGATGGCTTAAAAGTTTTAAACGAATACTCAAACAACCAGGACGCTATATACTTTATAGATCCCCCTTATACTGCCGGAGGGAAAAGCGCCGGCAAAAGGCTTTACAAATACTATGCAATAGATCATGAGAATCTTTTTTCATTGTGTGAAAAGCTCAATGGGGACTTTATCATGACCTATGATAATGCAGCGGAAGTAAGAGCTCTGGCAAAAAAACACGGATTTGTTGCCAAACCAATTGCAATGCGTAACACCCATCACGCTGAATTAACTGAACTTGTTATAGGAAGGGATTTAGGCTGGATGGACGGTGTTGGAAGAGTTTTGGAAGAAAAGGTAAATTACAAAAGGAGGACAAAATCGCCACATGCTCCGCTAAAATAATATTGGCTGGCTTTTAGTGACGGTGATTATGTCAATTAAGGTAACAAGATTTAGGAATGGTCATTCTATTTCACGGATGGAAAATCTAACCTGTAAGTAGCTATTTAACGGTCGCTGTTTGTTTGTGGTACACAAAGGGGCGCTCTATGTCTTGGTACATCCTGAAAGAATTTAAGAATCGTTTCAACCTTGCAAGAAAGGTTGTCAATAAAATCTCTCAGCCGGGGATTAGTTTTAAGCTTTCTTATGAGGAAGGAAAGGGAGCCCATGCGTCTTTAAGAATTCCCGATGAAAAAAAGATGGCACGCTTTGTTACTGCTGTAAGTGCCTTTGCTACCCCCACTTCAACGCTGAACATAAGAAATATTGCTGCGGTTATTCTTGATGATCTCACGCTTGGGCTCTCCGACTCTGAAGTAGAGAAACTGAAAGATTGGATTCAAAAGATTGAAAATGGACCAGTCAGATTAGGAACAGAAGGTAAAATATCTTTATCCGGATTGGAGTTATATCTTGCCTACGCGAAGGGTGAGTACTTTAATGAAGAGGAGGACTCTGTAGAGAAGATATCCGGCTTCAGGAAGTACCCGGTTTTGAACCCACTACTGGTAGCCGAATTTTATTCTTATTCATATGATGTATATAAACTCTGCGGGTATATATATTTTTTGATTAGGAAAGCGGAAATAACAAACAAACCTGTAGGCTTGAAATCATCAAAAACGAAGGAGCCACAGTGCATTTACTGTAAGACAAAAGATGGAAAGTTTGAATCGGAAGAACATGTTTACCCTGAGTCCTTAGGAAATAGGGAGATCATCCTGCCACCGGGAAGTGTCTGCGATAGTTGTAATAACAATGTACTATCTGCTTTGGATAATTATTTTGTGAACCATGACATGATATCGTATTTGCGAGTATTTAATGCGCCATGGAATCCAAGGACTGGTAACTTCATAAAAGCCAGACACCAAAATGCCTCCGTTGAGGCCACTGCTCCAAGAAAGGTTAGCATCAATATTTACTCTAACACCAAGGACGGATTCAAGGAGGAGGAAGTTGGTGATGAAACGAAAATAACATTTAATATGACTGGTAAACGGTTTGATCCTAAAAAGCTTGGGGGGTCTCTCTATAAAATAGCACTTGGAATTATATGCTGGCAGAATGGAGTGGAAATAGCCTTAGACAATAAATACGACCTAGCAAGAAATTATATCCTCGGAAGTGACAAAGCATTCCAAAACAATCTTCTGATAAGTAGCAATTGCACACCAACCTCTCATATTGAAGGAGAGCACATTATAGGATCCCCTGGCACTGTCTTTGCCATAAGCATTTTTGGAGTCATATTTATTTTCAACCTTGAAACCGAGCCAATCATTCAAAGTGTCCCTGGGGTTAAAAGACACAATTTCAAGTGTCATCCCCTGTCGTAATAGATAACACCAATCTATTTAACGTACTGTTGGTCTGAATATATGCACCTAAAAACAGCTAGTTTTGATAATAGGTCACAATCTACCTTATCAAATTGAACATCATGTCATAGCAACTATAACACCCCAGGATTATCCTGACGGGCACATGATTTTGAGGGATTACGGAGCTTCCGTAATCCCTTTTTTAATGGAGTGTGATACGATTGTATCGCTTCCGTGAAAATCAGAAAAAATAAGAAATAGTGCAAAGGATTCTGCATTGCGGGGCGTCTAACAGTTGATGACCATGGAAGAGCTCGACGGACTCAGTGACAGAGAGCTGGTGGAGCGGGCGGTCGGCGGAGAGAGCGGTATGTTCGAGTGCCTGGTAAACCGCCACTATATGCTCGTTTACCGGGTGGCCTACAAGTGGTGCGGCATCAGGGAAAACGCCGAGGACATCACACAGGAGGTCTTCGTGAAGCTCGCGCGGGCGATACACGGCTTCAAGGGGGGCTCTTCCTTCAGGACGTGGCTCTACCGGATTACGGTCAACACCGCCAAGGATTATCTCAGGAGCAGCGCCCGGAAGATGGCGAATGAGGGGGCCTACATGAAGGAGAGGGAGGTTGCCGCTCAGCGTGCCGCAACCAACGGTAACCCCGTCAGCTCCGAGGAGCTCTACGCGGCCCTCGGCAGCCTCTCCCCGAAGCTGAAGGAGGCGGTCATCCTGGTGCTCAGCGAGGGGCTGAGCCACAAGGAGGCGGCCGGTGTGCTCGGCTGTGCCGAGACGACCGTTTCATGGCGGGTCTTCAAGGCAAAAC
>JBHHXU010000041.1:0-9202 GCA_046757185.1 Thermodesulfobacteriota bacterium | reverse complement strand
AAAGGGTGAGTGCTTCCGCCTCACCCTTTTATCCACTCTTTATCTTCATACTCCCAGTTTCCGTAGCTTCCTCTAAAATGCGGTCAAATAAAAAGCACAGGTAAAGCGATATCAGTAACCTGGGAAATAGTACGGGGGCCCTTGCCTAACTCTCATGGGAATCCTGTAAATCCTCCTCTCCTTCAACCCAACAGCAAGTAAAACCGTCCCGACCGCCACCGTTCTGCAGAGAGCTTGGCAGAACGGCATACTCCTCACGACCGGTCTCACTCCACCTTAAAAGTGTTGCTATCCATGGGCGTCGTGGTGTAGAGTTCATCCTATGGAAAACAGTCATCAAAAAGATACGGAATCAACGACGCACAACATCTGGAACCTCCCCAATACCCTCTCGCTCCTCCGGATCGGTGTAGCCCCCATACTGATACTCCTCCTGCTGAAACCGGGCAAGGTGCTCAGCATTATTGCCGCGCTCCTCTTTGTTGTTGCTTCGGTTACCGATATTGTTGACGGATATATCGCCCGTAAGTGGGGGATAGTCACCACCCTCGGCAAGTTCCTCGACCCCCTTGCGGATAAGCTCCTCATCATGACGGCGCTGATTATGCTTGTACCGCTCGGGAGGGCGCCCGCATGGATCGTTGCCCTCATCGTCGGCAGGGAGATTGCCGTGACAGGGCTCAGGGCCGTCGCGGCGGATGCGGGTATTGTCATCGCAGCCGGAACGTCGGGAAAGTACAAAACCATTCTGCAGGCTATCGCCGTCACCGCACTCCTCCTTCACTATCACCTCTACGGGATAAACACCCACGCCGTCGGGATGGTCATTCTCTGGATAGCCCTTGCAGTGACCCTCTGGTCCGGCATCGAGTACTTTATCCTCTTTATACGGGGAGAGGGGGCACGGTGATGACCTTCACTGATATTAAGGAGTCATACAGGCGCGCCTTTTCTCTCGCCGGGGACTACAAAAACCTCCTCACCTTCCTTGCCTTAACCAACATTGTCTTCTTCTTCTTTGGTCAGTGGATGATTGCCCAGGAGATCCCCGGCGTCGTTGAGTTCCGTAAAGAGGTGATGAAGAATATCCCCGACCTCCTCTACCTCAAACCACTTGCAGGGCCCCTTGCCCCCTCGCTCATCCTGAAGATAATCTACACCTTCATCTTCAATCTCTCGGTAGGGGCATTCCTTACGACCACCGCGCCGGGGGTTGTCTTCTTCCTTCCCTATCTCGTCAGTGTCATGAGGGCGTGGTCGATAGGCGTCATATTCTACGGCCTCATCCCCCATCCCCTCCTGGCCATCGCCTTTTACGGGACCTTTATTCTTGAATTCGGCGCCTACGTCATCTCGGCGGCCGCGGGGATAGATATCGGCCTCTCTCTGTTGCTCCCCTCACGGAAGGGGAAGAGCACACGATCGGACGCCTTCAGGACGGCTTTCAAAAACACCTACGCACTCTACCTTATCGTCGCCACCCTCTTGCTCCTCGGCGCCGTGTGGGAGATGGCGTGGCTCCATATTGCAAGCATCTACCTCCCCCATGATTTGTCTTTGCCTGGCAACAAAGATATGTTATAAGTAGATGTTCTTACTGCACAACTCAACGGCTGTTCACCGCGGCACAAGGAGGTTTATGAATATCGTAATAATCCAGCTCCCCAGGCCCCGTAACGGATGACCGTAAACATTGCCGATAATATAAAATATTTGAACGAGAGGATAGCAGGGGCGGCACAGCGGGCCGGAAGAGAGCCGGAGGCGATAACCCTGGTTGCCGCCACCAAGACCGTTGATGTACCAAGGATTAAGGAGGCGGTAGCGGCCGGGGTCAGGGTATTGGGCGAGAACTACATTCAGGACGCACGGGAGAAGGTCGGCAGGATAGGGGATGGAAACATCGCCTGGCACTTCATCGGCCACCTGCAAAAAAATAAGATCAAGTATGCCGTAGAGCTCTTCGATATGATACAGACAATCGACTCCCTTGAACTGGCAAAAGAGATTGACAGGAGGAGCGCTCACCCCGTTGATGTGCTCATGGAGGTAAATATCGGGGGTGAAGTAACAAAGTCGGGTGTGACGTGCGAAGAGGCGCTGGAGCTCGCCGGTATGATGGCCGAACTGAGGAACCTCTCCCTCAGGGGGCTCATGGCGATCCCCCCCCCATGTGACGACCCCCAATCGTCGAGGCGTCACTTTGCACACCTCAGAAAACTCCTCGAAGAGCTTAACAGAGGGGGGGTAGCTAAAGAGGAGATGACCACCCTCTCCATGGGCATGTCGAACGATTTTGAGATCGCCATAGAGGAGGGGGCAACGATGGTTCGCATAGGGAGCGCCCTCTTCGGCAAGAGACCTGAAAAGCTAGTGAAGGTCTGATTTATTCAGGGATGGATTTATTCAGAGGTTCCCCAAGACGCGCCATCTCAACATGAGGCACTCCATGTTCCAGGGAAAGACAGTTGGTTTTATCGGCGCAGGCAATATCTGTGAGGCGATCATAAAGGGGCTTATCGCCTCCGGCAAGGTTACGCCTGCCCAGATTATCGCTTCGGACAAATGCGGTAAACGGCTCGCCCATATAGCGGAAAATTACGATATAAAGGTCTTCAATAAAAACTTTGAGGCGGCACGGGCGGCGGATATCATCCTCCTTACGGTTAAGCCGAATGATAGTGGAGAGGTCTTTGAGGAGATCGGTTCGGAGATCGAGAGAGGAAAGCTCCTCATCTCCTCGATGGCCGGCATAGCAACCGACTCTATCAAACAGGCTCTGACGCACCCACTCCCCGTCATGCGAGTCATGCCCAACACACCGGCCCTCCTCCAGGAGGGCGCAATCGGGCTCTATGCGGATCCCGACGCCTCACCGGTGGAGAGAGAGCTTACTCTCTCCCTCTTTGAGTCGGTGGGCACGGTCGTTGTCGTCGATGATGAAGGTCTCCTGGATGCAGTAACGGGGTTGAGCGGGAGCGGCCCCGCCTACTTCTTTCTCCTCCTCGAGGCCTTCATCGATGCGGGTGTGAGCGTAGGACTTCCGAGAGAGCAAGCTCGGACCCTCTCTCTTCAGACGGCGCTGGGCTCCATCCGCCTCGCCATGGAGAGTCCAAAAGAGCTGAGTGAGCTGAGAGAGATGGTGACATCCCCCGGTGGAACGACGGTAGCGGGTCTCGCTGCCCTCGAAGAGCACGACGTAAGGGTCGCAATCATCAAGGCCGTACAGGCGGCAACGAAGAGAGCCGGTGAATTGACAAAGTAAGGGAGGCAATTAATGTTTGTCTTTGCAAATCTTCTGGACGCCTTCGCTCAGATACTCTATTACGTCCTCAACATCTACATGTGGATTATCATTATACGGGCGCTCCTGTCATGGGTCAATCCCGACCCGTATAACCCCATTGTCCGTTTTCTCTACCAGATTACCGAGCCTGTCCTCTACCAGGTTCGGAAACGGATCCCTTACATGGGGGGTATTGACATTTCCCCCCTAATCGTTATATTTGTCATCTGGTTCCTGCAGGCGTTCATTGTACAAACCATCAGTGATATTGCACTGAGAATGAGGATGGGAGGTTAATGATGAAACTGACACCGATGGACATCATGGAACAGAGATTCAGAAAGGGTTTCAGGGGATATGACAGGGAGGAGGTCGACAGGTTTATTGAACTCACCGCCGAAAACCTTGAGGAGGCTATCAAGAAGACAACCATCCTGGAGGAGAAGCTCAAGATGATGACGCGTCAGCTCTCGGAACACGAAGAGCGTGAGGCGCTGCTCAAGGAGGCGATAACGACCGCCCAGTCTATCTCAGGGGAGATGAAGGAGAGTGCAACGAAGGAGGCCGAACTCATCATCTCGGAAGCCCGCATAAAGGCGGAGGAGCTTGTCAGGGAGGCCCATCAACGGGTTGCTACTATTCAGGGCGAAATACACAATCTCAAAAAGCAGAGGCTGGAACTCCAGACCGCCTTTAAATCGGTGCTGGAGTATCACAGTAATCTCCTGGTCATGGAGGAGGAGGAGGCCCAGAAGAGGGACTCGGAGGATGATAAGTTCCGGTTCCTACAGAAGTAGGTACCCCTTTCTCACCGAACAAGGTGGTACCATATCGGTGGCCCTCCAGATTCAGCCGAGGGCTTCAAAAGACGAGATTGCATCTTTCACCGGCGACGCTCTGAAAATACGCCTTACTTCTCCACCGGTGGAAGACAGAGCAAACAAACAGTGTGTTGAGTTCCTGACTAAACTCCTCGGCCTGAGGAGGAGCCAGTTTGATTTGATACGGGGACGGAGGTCGAAGAGAAAGGTGGTAAGAATCACCGGCATTTCACTCCAGGAGGCCGATGCCATCTTTGAGAAGTACCTCCCGTAACCCCATCCCCGGGATGTGCATACACGGTTTACCCCTCTTCCACTACTCCTCGCTAAACCCTTTCAGGAGCTTGACTCTCGTCGGGTGTCGTAATCTCCTTATCGCCTTAGCCTCTATCTGCCGCACCCTTTCCCGTGTGACACCGAGCACCTTTCCCACCTCCTCGAGGGTGAAATCCTGCTTCTCCCCTATACCGAACCGCATCCTCAGCACCTTCTCCTCCCTCGGGGCAAGACTGGCCAGGACGCTGCTGGTCTGATCCGAAAGGTCTCTGTCAATCGCCAGATCGGAGGGGGATGGCGACCCTTCATCCTCTATGAAATCACCGAGTGAGCTCTCTTCATCATCACCGATGGGGGTCTCCAGGGAGAGGGTCTGCTTCATGAGCTTGAGTATCCGCCTCACCTTTGAGGGGGGGATGTCCATCCTCTCCGCAATCTCCTCGGGGTACGGCTCCCTCCCCAGCTCCTTGAGAAGCTGTCTGCTCGTCTGCAAAAGACGGTTAATAGTCTCTATCATGTGTACGGGAATGCGGATCGTCCTCCCGTGGTCTGCGATGGATCGTGTTATAGCCTGTCGAATCCACCAGGTGGCATAGGTAGAAAATTTGTACCCCTTCTTGTAATCGAACTTGTCGACGGCCTTCATGAGACCGATATTCCCCTCCTGGATGAGATCGGAGAACTTGAGACCGAGATTCACATACCGTTTTGCAATACTTACCACCAGTCTCAAATTGGCCTCAATAAGCTTCTGCTTTGCCACATTCATGTGATAATTATGGATATTGATCCCCTTCGAGACATCCCGAAGCTCGGTCCTCCTCATATGAAGCCGCCTCATTATCCTCCTTATTCTGCTCTTCGCCCTCTCTGTCCGCCTCGGTCCCCTCTTTGCCTCCTGAAACTCCATGAGCCTCTCGAGACGAGTAATGCGAGCAGCAATCCTGTTGATAACGGTAGCGCTGAGATTCTGCCCCTTCAAGAGCCGGTAGGCGCCCTCCCTCTTTCTTCTCTTCAGTTTCTCAAGGGTGGTGAGGACACTGTTGACATAGGATTCATCAAAATTCACCGACTCTTCAGCCTCTTCAATAAGCTCCCGTATCGACACGATACCTGCCCGTACCCTCGCCGTTACCCTGAGCACCTCCCTGGAGGCAAAGGGGCTGTTCAATGTGAGCCGTCTCAGCTCATTCCTGGCCTCCTCTATCTGTTTCGCGAGTGTGACCTCATCCTCCCTCTTGAGGAGAGAGACGGAACCCATCTCCCTCATATATATCCTCACAGGGTCCTCAACCCTCTCCACTTCCCACGGTGTCGCTGCGGTACCGGCGGCAGCACCCGCCTTCCCCTTCTCATCGACCGAGCCAGCCTTCTCAGCAGAATCCACGACATCAACTCCAAGTTCCCCGAGGGTTTCCAGAAAGTTGTCCATGTCATCTACCGTGAAACCATCATGAGGAATGGCATTGTTTATCTCGTCATAGGTTAAAAAACCCTTGTCGCGCCCGATATCCACGAGCTTCTGTATCTCAAGATTATTGTTTTTCTGAGCCCTCAACATTGGCCTCTCCTTTTTGTTTTGTAAATTTTTAAATGATAGTATAAAATAGTCGGCAAGTCAATTGTCTTGAGATATTTTTTTCCTAATTTTTTTAGTCAACGACCATCGACAATATCGCTATTGCGGCCCGTCAGCCGTACACATTAGAGGGTAATGAAGACCGTTTTTATCTATTCAGACGAGTTTGGGAGGTACGACTACGGTAACGAGCACCCTATGAAGCCGGTGCGGCTCAGACTCACCTATGAACTGATAAAGGGGTACGGACTCCTCGACCTCCCCGGCGCACAACTGGTTGAGGGGAGAAAGGCTGAAGAGAGGGAGCTTCTCCTCTTCCATACCGCCGATTATATCGATGTTCTCAAGGATGCCAATGACGGGACCATTTCACCTGTCACGGGGCTTCGGTATGCACTCGGCATGGGAGATAACCCCGTTTTCACGGGTGTATACGACTGGTCTCTCTCCTCTGCCGGAGCGTCGGTACAGGCTGCAGAGCTCATCCTGGGAGGAGAGGCCGATATTGCCTTCAACATCTGCGGCGGTCTTCATCACGCGATGAGGGAGAGGGCGGCCGGTTTCTGCTATCTCAACGATGGGGCCATCGCCATCCAGCTTCTGGTCAACGCAGGCAGACGTATCGCCTATATCGATATCGACGCCCACCACGGTGATGGTGTTCAGACCGCCTTCTTCGACACCGATAGGGTGTTGACCATATCGCTCCATGAAAGCGGACACCATCTTTTTCCCGGAACAGGCTTTCCCGATGAGATCGGCACCGGCGACGGCTACGGTTTCTCAATCAACCTCCCCTTCCCTCCGGGGGCCGATGATGATTCTTTCGCGGACAGCTTTGACCAGCTCATCCCCCCCCTCCTCGATAGTTTTAAACCGGACGTCCTGGTGACACAACTGGGTGTCGATACCTTCAGGTCGGACCCCATCACCCATCTGAACCTCACTACCAACGGCTTTGAAAGGATGGTAAAGAGCATCAAGGGGTTCCGGCTGCCGTGGATCGCCCTCGGCGGCGGCGGCTACGATATAGGTAATGTCGCCAGGGCATGGACCCTTGCCTGGGCGATAATGAACGACAGGGAGGCGGAGGATGGGTTGCCGACACCATTCAGGGAGATGGCAGAGGAGTTCGGCATATCGGGAAGCTCCTTAAGGGATAGACCATTCGGACTCCCTGGCAATGTGAGAGGGGCCATGCGTGCCGAGAGCAGGGAGACCATTGAGCGGTTGTTAACAACGGTGGTGCCCCTCTTGGGGAGGAGGTGATAGAGAAGGAGGCGCCAAATGTAGTGTAAAAATGAGACACGGGGCTTTACTGTGGTATAATGTCTACACGGCAGGGCGCTCCACGAAAACGTAACTTGTTGATATTATGGGCTCTTTATTTTGGCACATTAATTGCATTTCTCATACAAGCGTATGCGACAGAAAACGTTAAAAAATGATATCTCCTTTTCCGGCACAGGCCTCCATTCAGGCTTGCATGCCCATGTCAAGCTGAGGCCTGCCCGCGAGGACCACGGGATACTCTTCATCAGAACAGACCTGAAGAAGCCGGTATCAATCAGAGCAGAGGCACGCAATGTTACCGACACACAGTTTGCCACCACGATAGGACATAACGGGGCGTCGGTAGCCACCATCGAACATCTCATGGCCGCCCTCTACGGCATGGGCATTGATAATGCTGTTGTGGAGATCGACAGTTCAGAGGTCCCTATCCTGGATGGGAGTGCGTCTCACTATGTAGATTTGATTAAGGAGGCGGGGGTAAGCATCCAGCAGAGAGCCAAACGATACCTCGTCATTAAAAAGCCTTTGAAGGTGATGGAAAAGGACAAGCTGGCAATGCTTCTCCCCTCGAATGACCTTAAGATCAGCTACAGTATCGACTTCGCCCACCCCATCTTCGATGAGCAGGTCTTCAGCGGCCTCTTCTCTGAGAAGGTCTTTGTTGAGGAGATCAGCAGGGCAAGGACATTCGGCTTCCTGAAGGATGTTGAGCTTCTACGGGCGAACGGTTTCGCAAAGGGCGGCTCTCTGGAGAATGCCGTCGTTATCGGAGATGATGCCATACTGAATGATGAAGGGCTCCGCTATCCCGACGAACTCGTAAGGCACAAGGTGCTGGACATCATGGGAGACCTGGCGCTTCTCGGCATGCCGGTTGTCGGCCATCTCGTTGCCGACCGGTCAGGCCACACCCTCAACCATAGCCTCGTCATGAAGGTCTTAAGGCACCACAGGAGATGGGAGATCAGTGAATCCGATGGCACACCTGACGGCCGGCGGCCATATCACCTCCGTCCCCTCTACGCGGCAAATACAGCCCCCTTTTAACGCACGCACTTCTGCGTACACCGCATCACTGCAAGAGAGGATCTATATCAATTTATCCATCCCTCCCTCCATGTTGCCCCCTCTTGATTCCATGTATCTAAAAAGGGGGGGACGTAAGGGCTTTGCTCTAACAACACCTATGAGAGCGACCTCCCCCTCTGAGTAAAAAGAGCATGGATGGAAAAGAAAACAGATTCCACTACCCCTCTCTCTCCCCCTAACAAACAGAATTGCAAAAGGGGGAACCTTGTGTTAACCTTTTTCGCATGACACACGATGCACTGTAATCTCTGTTCTTAAAGAACAGACACGCGTTCGATAACAGACGAGTGGAGGGATTCGTTCACCAACCAGGTATCGGTAGAGGAGACAAGCATAGGCTCGACCCATCGCATGGAGATATATGTCAAAAGCAGGCTCATTCACATTCGTTATCTATTCACATATCCCCTATGTCACTTCACCTGACCGGTTCCCGCAGGATATCAACCGCTTACACGAAGCGACGGCTGAGACCTTTATTCCCCTCCTCAATACCTTCTCCCGTCTCATCGAAGAAGGGGTGTCCCCAAAGGTAACCGTAGGGCTCACACCACTCCTCACAGAGATGCTCACGACCGACTCCTTTCAGGAGGAGTTCGTCTCCTACCTGGAAGAGAGGATCACTGCCGCCGAAAGGGATCTGGGTGAATTTGAAAAGCTCGGGAAAAAGCACCTCACTGTGCTGGCAAGGATGTGGCGGGAGTTTTATTCATTCGTCCTGCGTGACTTTATCGAGAAGTATGACGGGAATATTGTGAAGGCATTTGCCGAACTGGAGGAAGCAGGAGAGATAGAGATAATTACCAGCGGGGCGACACACGGCTACCTTCCCCTCCTCTCCACGGACGGGAGCAT
>JBHHXU010000040.1:0-9343 GCA_046757185.1 Thermodesulfobacteriota bacterium | reverse complement strand
GTCTCTCCTTTTAACGGTCCTGTTCCTGGGAGGCGTAATGACCGTCCTTGTCGCCGGGATTTATTTCACGGGAGTTTATGGTCTTACGGCGGTAGCCCTTGTTCTGTGTCTATTCTTCGCCTATTTCTATAGGTGGAGCGCCTATCTTCCTTCGGTCCATTCGGAACTGAAGAAGGAAATTAATGAGAGGCTTCAGAGTGGCAACGTCGCCATAAAGAGTAACGGTACGTCAAGAATCAAGAGTTAAGTGGGGTCAAGAAGGGTCGTCATAACAGGCATGGGCATTATCTCGGCCCACGGCTGTGGTGTGGATGAAAACCGCGAGGGCTTTAGGAGGGGTATTGACTCCATTGGGGAGATATCATCCTTTGACGCTTCCGGGTACAGAGGCAAACGGGGAGGGGAGGTCAAGGATTTCGTCTTTAAAAAGGGTTTTAAGAGGCTCAGGGCCGATCGTCTGGACAGGAGCACGCTTCTTCTATGTGCGGCCTTTGAGGAGGCGCTGTCAGCTTCAGGACTTAACGGCATAAGCGAAAGGTGCCTGGTCTCTCTGGGCACGACCCTCGGTGGAATGCTCTCTGGAATGGCCTACCATCGGGAGGGGCTGAAGAGGGGGTTTGACCACGCCAGACCGGGCCTTATCGTGGATTATCTGGCTCATAATCAGGCGGCGAATCTCTTGACTGAATACGGCCTCAAGGGTGAGTCCCTTACCTTCAGTGACGCATGTGCTTCGAGCTCCAATGCCATCGGATACGCATTCCACAGGGTACGTTCCGGAGACGTTGATGTGGCGGTCGCCGGTGGATATGACACCATGTGCGAGTTTACCTTTGCCGGTTTCAACTCGCTCCAGGCGATTACACCAACGATATGCAGACCTTTCGACAGAAAGAGGGACGGCCTTGTTCTCGGTGAGGGCGCCGCGATTTTCATTCTCGAGCCGCTCGATTCGGCGCTTGCGAGAGGGGCGGAGCCTCTGGGTGAAATTATAGGCTACGGGGCCTCATCCGACGCATACCATAGCACGAGGCCCGATCCTGAGGGGAAGGGCGCGGTTGCCGCAATCGGTACGGCCCTTAACGACGCGGCGGTCAGCCCGGATGCCGTAGATTACATCAATGCCCACGGTACGGCCACTCCCTATAATGACCTCATGGAGGCGAAGGCTATAGAGGAGGTGTTCGGAGGCAGGGATGTGCCGGTAAGCTCCATTAAGCCGATGATAGGACATCTCCTTGGGGCGTCGGGAGCTGCCGAGGCGGCAGCGACCGTTATGGCCCTCAGAGAGGGTTTCATACCTCCCAACATCAACTGTACCGATCCCGACCCCGAGTGGGGTGTCTCTGTCTCTGTTGAGGCGGACCGAAAGGCAACACTCGGAAGGGCACTCTCCAACTCATTCGGCTTCGGGGGCGTGAACGCGGCGTTGCTGTTCCAGGGATGTTGAATAGACGGTGAAGATAGTCGTAACCGGCATAGGGGTGACAAGCCCTGTTGGCAACAATAAGACTGCATTCTGGAGTGCTCTATTAAAGGGAACTACAGGCCTGGGACAACCTTCCAGGTTTTCTTCACCTGCCGCGGCTTGCGGGGAGCTGAGAGACTTTGAGTTTGAAACCCTTTTCCCCGACCGGCGGTTCAGGCGGGCCGCCAGTGTCTCAAAGTATGCCCTCGTCGCGACACGAGAGGCTATCGTTGATGCGGGGGTTAACCCGGAAGAGGAGCTGAGCGGCGCCGGATTGGCGGTAGGGGTAACCCACGGAGCGATTGATTACAGCTGTGATTTTCACAGGGGGATTGCCTTGGAGGGGCCCCTTGGCGCAAGCCCCGCACTCTTCTCGGATTCTGTTCTTAACGCGGCAACGGGGAGCCTGAGTCTCGCCTTCGGCATTAAAGGACCTACCCATACCCTCATTGGAGGCTCACCGGTGGGTCTCAAAGCAGCGGCCCTCGGCGCTGAGCTTATCAGTGATGGACGGGCTGATATGTGTGTGGTCTGTGCGGCAGAGGCCCTTAATGAGAGGGTCGTTGAGGCGTATGGCAAGTTTAACCTCGTGGCGGGAGGTAAAAGGGGTCGGTCTGATAAAGGCGCCCCCGGATTTGTACCCTCAGAAGGCGCCTGTGCCTTTGTAATAGAAAGCCTCGATAGAGCTAACGACCGCGGCGTGGAACCTATCGCTGAGGTTGCGGGATGGGGGTTCTCTGACAGCGGTCCCCTGCGGGAAAGTCTCGTAAGTTCTCTAGACAGGGCATATGCCGCCGCCGGCCTTGATGCAAACGGTATAGGGTGCGTGTTTGCCGGTTTTAACGGGGGTGCCCACGACGGAACTGAGGATGATCTCTTTGAGGAACAGGGGTATGGAGGAACCCCGGTCGTTTGTGTGAAGCGAAATACAGGCGAAAGCTTTGGCGTGGCAAGCGCACTCTCACTGGCTGCGGCTGCGCTTTCACTCAAGGAAGGGGTCATTCCACCGTACACGGTGCGTGAGGAGAGGGTTGCAGGAGGGTCGTTGGTTGAAAGGCAAAAGCCGTACATGGAGCTTGATATGGGAGGCGCCCTCGTCTCATCGACGGGTATTCTGGGGGAGGCGGGTTGTATGATCCTAAAAAAACATAGAAATGGTTCAAAGGATTGATATAATATAACATTAACTTTGCAGCATTACGTAATCCGTGCCCTATCTCCGTGTCTATTAAGGAAGGAAAAATGAGCAGAACCGTGGCGGTAACGGGCATAGGAGTTGTCACACCTCTTGAGGGGGGGAGTGGAATCGATGACTTCTGGGATGCGTTGATTGAGGGGGTGAACGCCGTTTCCCCTGTTGAGCTCTTTGATGTGTCCGGCTATTCCACCGGTGTTGCCGCTGAAATAAAGGAGTTCAGGAACCTTGCAGGGGAGGGCAGATGGTTCAGTTTCCTTAAAACGTCCTTTGATATGGCGCTGAATAACGCGTGCCTCGATCCGGAGGATATTGATAAGAGACGCGCGGGGATAATCGTGGGAACGGTGCTCGGAGAGATACACAGGGGTGAAGCATGTTGGAGAGACGGCGGAGGGGAGCCTCCCTATAAATACCACCTCTTCTCCGGGGCTGAGCGCCTTGCAGAGGAGCATGGCTTCAAAGGACCGGTAACCACGATCTCGACTGCGTGCGCTTCCGGCACCGACGCGATAGGCATGGCGAGCCGGTCCATTCTCGATGGCGCGGCGGATGTCATGATTGCCGGAGGGGGGGATGTTTTAAGCGAATTTGCCTTCAGCGGTTTTAACTGTCTCGGCGCCATGACCGGTTCGGCCGTTCGTCCCTTTGATGCCGACAGGGACGGGCTTGCCCTCGGCGAAGGGGCGGCGTTCCTTGTGCTCGAGGAGATGGAACGGGCCCTGGAGAGGTCTGCCAACATATATGGAGAGGTAAGCGGTTATGCCGCGTGTTCAGATGCAGTCCACATGACCGCTCCCGACAGGGAGGGAGAGGGGTTGGCGCGGGCGATAAGGGATTCCCTCCGGGATGCCGGCCGTGACCATATAGACTACATAAACGCCCATGGCACCGGGACTCTCTACAATGACCTTATGGAGACCAGGGCCATCAAACGCGTCTTCGGTAAACAGGCGTATAAGATACCCGTAAGCTCGGTCAAATCAATGCTCGGCCATAGCTTCGGGGCGGCGGGGGCTATCGAGGCGGCTGTCTGTCTTCTGGCAATGCGCGGGGCCGTCATCCCTCCCACCGCAAATCTGAGAAACCAGGACCCTGAATGCGACCTTGACTACGTTCCTGGTGAGAAAAGACCGGGAGGTCTCTGCTCTGCCATGTCACTCTCAGCGGGCTTCGGAGGGCAGAATGCCGCTCTTGTATTGGAGTCGCTCCACGCCTAGCAGTGGGAGCGTCATAAACCGGCGGCAATGGATGGAGAGATGTCGATACGGAAGGGATTCACCATAACCGGCGTGAACATGCTTGATAGTGAAACATGCGGGGGCTTTAAAGGGAGGGTTGTCTATCCTGAAGAGGCCCTGCTCCTCGATTCGGTTGCTTCTGTTCTTCAAGCGGCGGGGCCCGGATGCGTTGAGCCTGACTCAACGGGGATTGTCCTCGGAGTCGATGGTGTGCTGGATCACTGGAAGGAGGCTTATTTCAAGGGGATTATAGATGACGGCCCCCTCGGGGCAAGCCCGATGCTCTTCCCCTATACCTCTCACAACGTTCTTGCGGCCCGTATAAGCATAGAGTACGGTCTTAAAGGTCAGAACCTGACGATAACGAGCGGGCCCCTCTCGTTCCTTAAGGCGTTGTCCGCCGCTTACGGTCTCTTATTCATGGGAGTTGTCAGGACCGCCATTGTGGGGGGGGTGGCCGGGGGAAGGGTTGTTACGATGTTGATGGGATCTCACTATGGAGAAGTCTCACTTCGCGATGCCAGGGAATCACGGGTAGACGCCGTTAACTCCTCCCGCCCCGTTGTTGAAGGGATTGAAGAGACCTTTGATGATTTCACCGGTCTGGTTAATAGGTCTCTTGACGGTAAGGAAGAGACTCTCCATACAGTGGAGTGCTACGATCGATCCGGGGGAGTGGTCTCTTTTCAGGCAGGGAGGAGCTGCCGTGATGCGGCAAGCGAGGTCGGCAATGCATGAGCGCGGCTATAAGCTGGCTACCAACCCTATGGACCGTGGGGCGGTGAAGAGGATGCAGGATGAACTGCTCCGCACGACCGTATCCTACGTCGCTGAAAGGTCGGAGTTCTATCGTGAAAGGCTCGGGGGGTCGTCTATCCGTCCACGGGATATACAGACTGTCGAGGATATCGAAAACCTTCCTCTCACCAGTAAAGAGGATATCCAGACAAATAACTGGGCCTTCCTGTGCGTGGACCGGAGCGAGGTCTCGGAGGTGGTGGCCACCACGGGCACCACCGGAGAACCGGTGTTTTTTGCCATGACGGGCGGCGACCTGGAAAGGCTGGCCGAAAACGAGATGAGATCCTTTATCGGTATGGGTATCGGGAAAGAGGATATCGTTCAGATTGCCGTGACGCTCGATAACCTCTTCGGTGCCGGACTCGCGTACTATTCTGGGCTGAAGAAAATCGGCGCCGGTATTATCCGTATCGGCCCTCAACACGCGAGCCGTCAGCTCGAACTTCTCCGCACCCTCGGGCCTACCGTCATTGTGGCGGTACCGTCTTTCATGCTTCACCTTGCTGAGATCGCGGAAAGGTCGGGCATGAACCTCGAAGGACTGCGTCTCGGGAAAGCGCTCCTTATCGGGGAGGCTGTCAGGAACAGGGAGCTGGGTTTAAACAACATTGGAACAAGGGTTGAAGCAACCTGGGGTATTGAGGGCTATTCCACCTACGGCATAACCGAGGCGGCAGTGGCCTTCACCGAATGCACCTATCACAGGGGCCTTCATTCTCATCCGGACTTTGCCTATGTCGAGGTAATCGACGAGGAGGGAAAAACCCTCGGAGAAGGGGAGGTGGGCGAGCTTGTTATCACTACTTTCAAGGTCGAGGGGATGCCCCTCCTGAGATACAGGACAGGGGATATAACCTTCATGGTCGATGAGGAGTGTCCATGCGGGGCAACAACCCAGCGAATCGGTCCCATACTCGGCAGAAAGGCCCAGAAGCTCAAGGTGAAGGGGACAACGGTCTATCCCGAGGCGATAAAGAATGCCCTGTGTGATATCAAAGATGTCGTCAACTACCAGATAGTAGCCTACACCGGCAATGAGGGAGGCGACCGGATAGTGCTCAAGATAGGTTCAGAGAACAGGGCCCCCTCCTTCCTGGAGGAGATCCGTCTATCGGTAAGGTCGGTTGCCAGGGTCGCGCCGGAGATTGAGGTTTTAACCCCCAAAGAGATAGAGTGTCTCGTTCTTGCCGGGGAAAGACGCAAGAAGATGACTTTTGTAGACAAGAGGAGAGGCTTAAATAGCTAAGCTTTGAAGGCAGTCGTACAGGCTCTTTTCAACATTTGCTCTAAGATATAATGTTGTGCCGGTTTGACAAATACTTCTCCAGGAGGTCATTCGATAAATGTCGTGTAACTACGAGGTAATTCATGGACTGGATTTCACCGAAGAGGAGATACAGGAGTCGCTCAAACGGGGGGGGCTGCTTTCTCTCGAGCTTGAATTTACAAAGAAATGCAACCTGAGGTGTGTCTACTGCTACTCAGAGGCCGGTGAGAGCGTCAAGGATGAACTTACGCCCAAGGAGATAATGGGGGTCATAGATCAGGCGGCTGAGCTCGGTGCGCGTAAGATAATTCTTCTGGGTGGAGGTGAGCCGCTATTGTACGACCGGCTCCACGATATCGTTGATTACATATTCCACAAGGGTATTGAGCAAACCGTTTTCACAAACGGCTTCCTCCTGGATAGTAATGTGGCCAGGTTCCTCTTCGAGCGTGATGTGTCTGTCGTGCTGAAGCACAATAGCTTCACGCGGAGGGTACAGGACAGCCTCGCCGGGGTTGAGGGGGCCTATGTAAAGATACAGAAGGCGCTGGCAAACCTCATGGAGGCCGGCTACCCGGAGGGGGGCAGGCAGCTTGGTATCCAGACGGTAGTAGTGAAGCAGAACATTGAGGAGATACCCTCGATGTGGGTATGGGCCAGAAAGATGGGCTTCATCCCCTACTTTGAGGTACTCACCATGCAGGGGCGTGCAAAAAAGCATCAGGAGATAGTCGTAAGCTCCGAGGAGATTAAGAGGGTCTTCAGTGAGCTGAGAGACATCGACCGCAGGGAGTTCGGCATCGAGTGGGTTTCACACCCGACAATCGCCTCTTTTACCTGTAAGCGCCACCTCTACTCCAGCCTGGTCAATTCACAGGGGTATGTTCAGCCGTGTACCGGGATCGACCTTTTCGTAGGCAATGTACGCCAACAGCCACTTGCTGAAATACTCGGGAACAGCCGCGTTATAAGTGATTTGAGAAACATATACAACAAGATAGAGGGGGCCTGCAGAACCTGCGAGTTAAGTAATATCTGCTACGGATGCAGGGGAAATGCCTATCAACTTACCGGCAACTACCTCGCCTCCGACCCGGCCTGCTGGCTGGCAAGTGGGCAGAAAAACGGCTGGCGGAAGAAAAGCTGGGGAGCGGGGTGAGAATACTGCTGATCTCAGCAAACCAGGAGATGAACCCCTACCCTGTTGAACCGCTGGGGGTAGCCTATGTGGCGGCCTCTCTTCTGGAGGCAGGCCACGAGGTGAGAGTGCTTGATCTCTGCTTTGAGCCGAACGGCCCTGAGGTTGCCGCTGCTGCGGCACGGGAGTTTGAGGCTGACCTTGTGGGGATTTCAATACGCAATATTGACAACCTTACCTTTCCAAAAAGTGTGTTCTACCTCCCTTTGATCAAGTCGGTCATAGACGAGTTGCGTTCTACCGGTTCGTATCCAATAGTAGTGGGCGGTTCGGGGTTTTCCCTTTTCCCTCACGAAGCCCTCAGCTATCTCGAAGCCGACTACGGCATTGTGGGTGAGGGGGAGGAGGGGATGACGAGTCTTGCAGGGTGTCTCGAGAACGGCGCCGCTCTCCCGACCATTACCGGCCTTGTTACAAGAACGGGTTCTTCCGAGACTCCGTGCATCTCAAAAAGCATGGATTTTGTCTCGCTCTCTCCGGCAAGGTCTCTGCTGAAATATCGAAGGTACGGTGAGTATGGGGCAATGTCGAATGTGCAGACCAAGAGGGGCTGTCCCTTTCGCTGCATATACTGCACCTATCCTCTGCTCGAGGGGAGCAATATCAGGTTGAGAGAGCCGGGCGGGGTGGTCGATGAAGTTGAAAAACTCCAAAAGGATTACGGCGCGGACTACTTTTTTTTTGTAGATGATATCTTTAATGTCCCACAGTCCCATGCAGTAGGCATATGCGAGGAGATTATCAGGAGGGGCATAGCCGTACAGTGGGCCTGCTTCGCGACCCCCAAGCATGTCAGCCCGGAACTTTTCAGGGCAATGAAGAAGGCCGGATGCAATGCGGTGGAGTTCGGGACCGATGGGGGCGCCGATGAGACCCTTACCGCTCTTGAGAAGGGTTTCACCCTCTCTGAAGTGGAGCGGGCGCAGGAAATGTGCTCAAACGCAGGGATTGAAGCCGCCCACTACCTCATTATAGGGGGGCCGGCTGAGACACCTGAAACCATCGCCGAGACATTCAGGTTTATGGAGCGTATCCGGCCAAGGGCCGTCATAGCGATGCTGGGGGTAAGGATATATCCAGGGACCGGCCTCGTAAGGAGGGCGGTAAATGAGGGTATCATAGACGAAGGGGAGTCCCTTCTTGAGCCCAAGTTTTATATTTCCAGGGAGGTCAGGCGGAACGTCCTCGATGTTGTAGGGGAGTATGCCCGGTCAAGGCATAACTGGGTCGTACCCGGTCTCGACATACGTTCCTCGGAGAAGCTCTCCCGGCGCCTCGCTGCCCTTGGAAAGAGGGGTGTGATGTGGGACCTTCTCGGGAGTACTAACATCATGTAATCCCGCTCGACGCCGGTCAAGTAGGTCTTTCAATCCGTGTCGGGCATAAAAGGTAGGTATGGTGGAAAACAGTTGCAGTGAGGGAGAGGGGAGGGTCGTGCTGGTTACCGGGGGCAGCCGCGGGATCGGAGAAGCGATATGCATGGAATTCGCTCATCCCGGAAATACGGTAGTTGTCAATTACCGTTCAAGCCGCTCAAAGGCCGAGGAGGTCGTCGAAAAGGTAAAATCGTGCGGCGGTAAAGCGTTCTCGATTAAGGCCGACGTCGCCGTGCCGGGGGAGGTTAAGGGGATGGTGGAAGAGGTAGCAGGCCGATGTAACGGGATAGACGTGCTCGTCAATAACGCCGGATTGACGAGGAGCGGATTCCTGATGCTTGTCGGGGAAGAGGCGTGGGAAGAGGTGATGGACACAAACCTCAAGGGGGTGTTCAATACCTGCAAGGCCGTTATCCCCTCTATGATAGACCGGAAGAAGGGCATAATAATAAACATCTCCTCTCTGAGCGGCATAATTGGGCTCGCGGGAGAGGTCCCCTATTCCGCGGCGAAGGGGGGGGTGATTGCTTTAACCAGGGCTCTTTCGAAGGAGGTTGCCCGCTTCGGCATCCTCGTAAACGCCGTTGCGCCGGGTGTGATAGAATCTGAGATGACGGAGGGGTTGCCTGATGCCGACAGGGAGAGGTTCAAACGGGACATACCCCTGCAACGTTTTGGAAAACCCGAGGAGGTTTCGGGAGTTGTAAGGTTCCTGGCGTCTCCGGAGGCGCGGTACATTACCGGGGAAACGGTTGTCGTGAGCGGCGGGCTCTGGGAGTTGGGGCGCTCTCAATGGC
>JBHHXU010000039.1:0-9368 GCA_046757185.1 Thermodesulfobacteriota bacterium | reverse complement strand
AAAAGAGCGGGCACCCCTTTAGGGATGCCCGCTTTATTTACTCTGTACATGGAGCGCTGTTATACCTAACCGGGCCGCCTCATGCCTCTTGACGCCTTGATACGTCTCTTGAGTGCCTCCATGCGCTTCTTCTTCTTCTTAACGCTCGGTTTCTCGTAGAATCTTCTTCTCTTCAGCTCTCTGAAGACACCGTCCTGGGCAAGCTTCCGCTTGAGGACCTTGAGCGCCTTTTCAAGCTGGTTGTCGAGCACCTTCACTTCAGACATTCAAAAACTCCCCCCCTTCCAAACGCACCGTAATAGATGTAAAGACAGACATTCGATCCGTCGCTACAGTCACAGCCGAAAATACTAAAGGAAATGGGTCAAAAAGTCAATTTTTTTATTGCAGGCAGGTATCACTCTGCCGTAGGGGAAAAGCGCTTCACGCTAGATTGCGCACTCCCTGTAGTGTGCCACTCCGCCCTTCCGGGTGAGGAGCCTTTTGAGGAACTCCCCCGTATAGGAGCCTTTCGTGGAGGCGACCTCCTCCGGGCTCCCCTCGGCAACGATGGTTCCCCCCTCATCCCCCCCGCCGGGCCCCAGGTCTATAATATGGTCCGCCGTCTTGACCACATCGAGGTTGTGCTCGATGATGACGATCGTATTGCCCGCGTTCCTCAGGTGCTGCAGGACATCGAGGAGCTTCTGGATATCGGCAAAGTGAAGGCCCGTTGTCGGCTCGTCGAGGATATAGAGGGTTCTCCCCGTCGCCCTCTTGGAGAGCTCCTTGGCGAGCTTGATCCTCTGGGCCTCTCCACCGGAGAGGGTGGTTGCCGCTTGTCCCAGCCGAATATAGCTCAGACCAACATCGTAAAGGGTCTGGAGCCGGTCTCTTACAGCGGGGATGTTCGCGAAGAATTTCAGGGCCTCCGTAACCGTCATGTCGAGGCACTCCGCTATGTTCTTCCCCTTGAAGTGTATCTCCAGGGTCTCCCGGTTGTACCTCCTTCCATGACACACCTCACAGGTAATGTAGACATCGGGGAGGAAGTGCATCTCAACCTTGATCACCCCGTCACCCTCGCACGCCTCGCACCTCCCCCCCTTCACGTTGAAGCTGAACCTCCCCGGCCGGTACCCCCGCATCCTTGCGTCGGGAAGCTGGGAAAAGAGGTCACGCACCGGTGTAAAGAGACCGGTGTATGTGGCCGGATTGCTCCTCGGCGTCCTCCCGATGGGCGACTGGTCGATATCAATAACCTTATCGAAGTACTCAATGCCCAGAACCTTCTCCACCTCGCCGGCCCGTACCTTTGACTGGAAGAGGCGCTGGGCCAGTAGCCGATAGAGGGTATCGACGACGAGGGTCGACTTACCGGAGCCGGAGAGGCCGGTGACGCAGGTGATGAGGCCCACCGGTATCCGCACGGAGATTGACTTGAGGTTGTTCTCCCTCGCCCCCTGGAGGACGAGGAACCTCCCGTCAGGGGCGTGCCGCTTACCGGGTATGGGGATGGTAAGCGCTCCGGAAAGGTATTTTCCGGTGAGGGACCGTTTGTTTGCCATTACCTCCTTCAATGTGCCGGTGGCGACTACATACCCCCCCGTCTCCCCCGCTCCCGGCCCCATGTCGATGATATGGTCCGCCGTCATTATGGTCTCCTCGTCGTGTTCCACAACGAGGACGATATTCCCCATATCCCTTAGCCTCCTCAAGGCATCGAGGAGCTTCTTATTGTCTCTCTGATGGAGCCCGATGCTCGGCTCATCGAGGATGTAGAGGACGCCGACGAGGCCCGAGCCGATCTGTGTCGCCAGACGTATACGCTGCCCCTCGCCCCCTGAGAGGGTTGCGGCAGGTCGGTCGAGGGTCAGATAGCCGAGGCCGACATTGGTGAGGAAGCCGAGGCGTGTGGATATCTCCTTGAGGATTTTCCTGGCGATCTCCTCCTCCCTCCCCTCCAGGTGCAGCTCCTCAAAGAAGGCGTGGCCATCCCGTATGCACATCCTGACGAGGTCGTCTATGGAGCGACCACCAACCTTTACGAAGAGGGATTCCCTCTTGAGCCTCGACCCGTGACAGGCGGGGCACGGCTGGCTGTTCATGTACCTCTCGAGCTCCTTTCTGACCTCGTACGACTCGGTCTCAAGATACCGCTTCTCCAGCTCCTTCAAGACCCCTTCAAACCGCTTGGTGTAGGTGTACCGTCTGCTCCCCTTAACGTAGTAGAACTCGACCTCCTCATCACCCGAACCGAAGAGGAGGATATCCCGTGTATCCCTCGGAAGCTCCTTGAAGGGGGTGTAGATGTCGAAGTCGAAGTGGGTGGAGAGGGCGTCGAGCATCTGGTAGAAGTAGATGGAGTTCCTCTTCCCCCACGGGACGACGGCCCCCTCCCTGAGGGATATCTCTTTATTGGGCACAACGAGGTTCGGATCGAAGTAGAGCTTGTTGCCAAGGCCGGCGCACTCGTGACACGCCCCGTGGGGACTGTTGAATGAGAAGGCGGCGGGGGTGAGCTCCGGGTAGCTGATGCCGCACTCCACACAGGCGAGCTTCTCGTTAAAGAGGAGGGAGTCGTGTTTCTCCGCCTCTGCCCCCTTTGGCGTCTCTATCCCGACAATCCCGCCGGAGAGCCTCGTTGCAACCTCAAGTGAGTCAGCGAGCCTCCTCACAATACCGTCTTTGATGACCAGCCGGTCAACGACAACCTCTATGGTATGCTTCCTCTTCTTGTCCAGGATAATCTCGTCGATGAGTTCCAGGATCTCGCCGTCCACCCTCACCCTCGTGTACCCCTCCCGCCTCAGTTGGTCAAGCTCTTTCTTGTACTCCCCCTTCCTCCCCCGTACAATCGGTGAAAAGAGGAGTATTTTCGTCCCCGTCGGAAGCTCCATGACTCTGTCGACCATCTGCTGGATGGTCTGGGAGGTAATCTCCCTCCCGCATTTGTAGCAGTGGGGTTTTCCGACCCGCGCAAAGAGGAGCCTCAGATAGTCGTATATCTCCGTGACGGTGCCGACGGTCGAGCGGGGGTTCCTGCTCGTCGTCTTCTGTTCTATCGATATGGCGGGCGAGAGTCCCTCAATCGACTCCACGTCGGGCTTCTCCATCTGTTCGAGGAACTGTCGCGCGTAGGCGGAGAGGCTCTCGACATAGCGGCGCTGCCCCTCCGCATAGATGGTGTCAAAGGCGAGGGACGATTTCCCCGAGCCGCTGACGCCGGTGATGACAACGAGCCTGTCCCGCGGGATCTCAAGGTCGATATCCTTGAGGTTGTGCTCCCGTGCCCCTTTTATGGAGATCGTGTCCATAGAGCCTTGCCTGCCGGTGCTGCTATTTACAGACAATCCCGCTCCCCCTCGTCGATGAGAGGGGGGCGCCGGTCGCTCTCGCCTCTTCCACTCCCTCCTGAAACTCCTTCAGGTATGCCTCAAGCCCTTCGATCATCGCCGTCCCAACGATCCTCATGACATTCTCCCCTTCGTGGAAGGCCATGACCGGGTGTCCCTCCGTTCCTTCGAGGAGCTGCCGCTCATCCCTCTTCAGCTCCTTGATTGTACGCCATGTAACGATGACCTCCGGGTGCTTTTTCTGAAAAGCGGTTATTGTGGGGATCTGCCAGGCGCCGTGGGTACAGTCGGGGGAGTAGTAGAAGAGGAGCTCGATGACCGCACCCTTGAGCCCCAGCTTTTTTCTCGTAGCTCTGTCGAGCCTCCCCGTTACCGGCAGGCCGTTCTCCTTCTGAAAGGACTTGAGGGCCCTCAGCGTTTTACCCCCCCATAACCCGTCGATGGGACCGGGGTTATACCCCCGGCTTTCAAGCCTCTTCTGTGTCTCAAGGATCGTGGTGTTTCTTTCCAGCGCCGAACTGTCGTGGGGGAGCGCGACAGATAGAGCCAGCAGTAAAAGTGCAAGCACCATACCTCTCTTTCTCATGTTTTCCCTCCTTTCATACGGTTGTGTGAGTCTTTGCTTTCGCCTTCTCACTCCCTGCCTTCATCCCGGCCATCATCGCCGCCATCTTGATAGCGGCAATCATACTGTCCGGCGACGCAGACCCCTGCCATGCAATGTCGTAGGCCGTTCCGTGGTCGACGGATGTCCTGATAACGGGGAGGCCGAGGGTCACGTTGACACCGTCCTCGAAGTGAATGAGCTTCAACGGAATGAGACCCTGGTCGTGGTACATGGAGACGACGACGTCAAATTCCTTCCCTTTGGCGGCCCTATGGAAGAGGGTGTCCGGCGGGTGGGGCCCTGAAACATCTATGCCGAGCCTTCGTGCACGCTTCATTGCGGGGCCTATGATTCCCACCTCCTCATCGCCGAAGAGGCCTCCCTCCCCTCCATGGGGGTTGAGGGCGGCAACGGCTATCCTCGGTCTTTTAAAGCCAAGGTACTCTTTGAAGCTCTCATCGGTAATTCGTATGGTCTTAAGAATCTTTTCTTCCGTCAAGAGCCGGGGAACCACTCGGAGCGGCTCATGGATGGTAACCAACACGACCTTGAGTCTCCTGCCGCCGAGCATCATTGCGTAATCCTTACTCTTGGTAAGGGAGGCAAGAAATTCCGTATGGCCGGGGAAGGGGCAGCCGGCCCTGTTGATGGCCTCTTTGCTTATCGGTCCCGTCACCATGGCGTCCACATCACCGGCCATCGCCAAACGCGCCGCCTCTTCGACATATCTTACCATCGCCCTGCCGCAGCTTATGTACGGCCTCCCCGGCTTAATCCGCGCAGGGTTGAGGTAGGAGAGGTTGTGAACTATCACCTTTGATACCACGCCCCTGAGCCCTATCTTCCGGGCAATGTGCCGAAGGATGGCCCCGTCACCGAGGACGACGGGGTGACAGCACCGTGTCACCCTTTTGTCGGCGACTGCCCTGAGAAGCACCTCGGGACCGACACCGGCAGGGTCTCCCATGGTTATGGCAATTGTCGGTTTCATCTTCAAAGGGTATCAGGTTTCAAACGGAGAGGGCGATGTTTCGTTTACTCCATAGTTTGCGGCGCCATGCAATCAGAGCCGTATGTCGATGTGGGATATCTCCTTCATCTTTTCAAGCCAAGCCCTGTACCGCTCGTCGACAATCCTCTGGAAGAGGATGGAATGTATCTCATCCCTCACCTCCTCGAGGGGCCTTGCCTTACCTTCCCTCTTATCGATGAGGCGTATAATAGCGGGGCCTGCCGGGGTCGTGATGATGCCGCTGAACTCCCCGACAGCGAGCTCTTTTACTGCCACCCTGATAGTCTCGTCCAATTCTCCCTCAAACAGGAACCCGAGATCGCCGCCCTCCCCCGCGTTCGGTCCATCGGAGTGCCTCCTGGCGATTTCTTCAAAGTCCTCGCCATTCTGGAGCCTTGCGAGGATTTCCGTGATGGCCGCCTCCGCCTTTACACCGTCCGGATCGTAGATGGATATCATCCCGAGGCGGTAGGAGTCGGGACCGTAAAACTCCTCCCTGTTCTGACGGTAGTAATTTTCAATGTCCTCGTCCGGTATGGTCGCCTTTGAGCGGAATCTCCTGTTCGTGAACTTCACCTGCTCTATCTCGGCCTTTAATTTCTCGCGGTACTCCTTATAGGTGAGACCACTGCCCGCGAGGGCCACCAGAAGCTCATCGTGGCTTAAATTATTTCTGCTCTTGACATCCTCTATGGCGGCATCTATCTCTTTTTCACTAACGGTGATGCCCACCCTGGCTGATGCATGTTCAACGAGCTTCCTCTCGATGATCCGATCGAGCACTCTGCTGCGGAAGGGCGCCTCCTCTCCCTGAGGGACCGTGCGGCCACCCCCCTTTTCCACTGCCGCTGCCGCCGCATTGAGCTCTGAAAGAGTAATGACGCTCTCGTTGACGACCGCCACAATCCTGTCTACCACCTCGGCATGGACCGGCGGCGCCGGGAGAAAAATGGTGACGATTAGGAGCAGAAGGGGTGCGAAAAACCTCCCCCTCCTCCATGGCCGGAATCTCTCTATCCGCGGTTCTCTCGTAATCCCTCCCTTCACAACAACTCCTCCTCTATCTCTATCACGGCACGTCCCTTGAGCCCCATGATCCACTCCTGCAGTCCCTCCTCTCTTTTCTCCTCCTCCAGTTGAGCTATAATCCTCTCCTGCACCTCCTTGAAGTTGAGCTTATTCCCCTTTTGTCTGGCTTCGACGAGGAAGAGGTGATAGCCGTACGGCGTCTTTATGACATCGCTGATCTCCTTTACCGGGAGTGAAAAGACGATATCCTCGAACTCCTTTGGCATATCGCCCCGTCCGAAGAATCCGAGGTCGCCCCCACTGTCACCTTCAGGTCCGATGGAGACCTCCCGGGCAACATCGGCGAAAGGTTCCTTCACGAGCCTCTGCCTTACCCGTTGTGCCTCCTCCTCTGTGCTGACGACGATCATGCGTGCCTTTACCTGTTCCGGCCGATTAAATTCATCGCTGTGCTCCCGATAGTAGGCGAGGGCCTCTTTCTCTGAAACGTGAGCAATCCCCTCTGCAACACTATCCATGACCTTTCTGATGACGAGTTTCCTCCTTATTTCGTGTTTCCACCTCTCGATGCTTCCGTATCTTCCTTTTATGGTGGTTTCGAAGATATCGTCTCTGTATCCCCCCTTGATTGCCGCCACCTCGCCGGAGAGTTCATCCTCACTCACCCTTAATCTAAGCCTCTCCGCCTCCTGAAGGAGCAGCTCCTCCTCGATAATCTGGTTGAGTATGTCGAGCTTGAGATTCTTGAGATCCCTCTCTCCGATCTCACTGTTGCTGTCCGGTACGAGGCGGTGAAACATCTCTTCAAAGGTCCCTCTCATAATCTCCTTTTCTCCAACTCTCGCGATAACGCCTCCGGGATTACGGTCTCTCCCCTTGCAGCCGGCAGCCGCAAGGATAAGAAGGATCGATAAGAACCCCACGCCTACAATGGGTGGGAGGGATAGACGGCAGGCGGTCATGACGAACAGGGGAACACGAAGGTGTTAAGGAAAGGGCGGTTCCATACATTCGCTTCAAGACCCCCTCCCTGACTATGATGATCTACTCGTTCCATACCCTCTGTGGCTCTACTCTTTGTCATTTCAAAGAAAAAAGAAAGGGGAGGTAATATATGCCCGTCCCCAGACTACCAGGCGTTTCAAAACAACAACAGGGCGGAATTTTAACATCACTTCATAAGGAGCTGCAACAGATATCTTGTCGCCTCTATAGGGTTGTCATTGTCTATCCTGTATATGAGCCTCGAATCGGGGGTAACCGTGATGCGTTGGGGCTCGCTTTTCATGAGGTCCATGAGAGTGCAGGTATCTACCCCTGTATCCTCACCACACCTGAGGTGGATCTCGCGTCCCCTCTGGAGGAGCTCCGCAATTCCGCCCCTCTTGAGGAGGAGCTTTAATGAGACTATCTTAAAGAGGTTGTCAACCAGCGGCGGGATTGTGCCAAACCTGTCCCTTACCTCCACCCTGAGGTCGTCTATCTCGCTGTCATCGGTCACGGTGGCCATCCTTTTGTAGAGGTTGAGCCGCTGTTTTGTGTCCGGTATATACCCTTCGGGGAGGTATGCAGGGATACTGAGATGTATCTCCGGCTCCGGTTGCTGTTCTACCTTCTCGCCTCTGAGCTCCCGTACCGCCTCTTCGAGGAGCTGGTTATACATCTCAAAGCCGACCATCCCTATCTGTCCCGATTGAGCGCTGCCGAGGAGCTCCCCCGCCCCCCTGATCTCAAGGTCGTGGGTGGCGATCCTGAAACCGGCCCCGAGGCCGCTCAACTCTCGGAGGACTTCGAGCCGCTTCCGGGCATCCCCTGTCAACGCCATGTCGGGCGGGACCAGGAGGTAGGCGTATGCCCGGTGCCTGCTCCTTCCCACTCTCCCCCTCAATTGATAGATGTCCGCGAGGCCGAACATATTGGCGCGATTGATGATGATCGTATTGGCGGAGGGGATGTCGAGCCCCGACTCTATTATCGAGGTGGAGAGGAGGATATCGTATCCTTTGTTGACAAAGGTATCCATGACCTTTTCAAGCTCCCTCGACTTCATCTGTCCGTGCGCGACGGCGATCCTCGCCTCGGGGACGATTGCCCTGAGACGTTCGGCTATTCCATCAATGCCGCTGACCCGGTTGTGGACAAAAAACACCTGCCCCCCCCTCAGCAGCTCCCTCATGACGGCGTCACGGACAGTTGCTTCGTCGAACCTCGTGACGATTGTCTTGATGGCGAGCCTCTCCTCCGGTGGCGTGTTGATGATGCTCAAGTCTCTAATGCCGGCAAAGGACATGTGGAGTGTTCTCGGTATGGGCGTCGCAGTGAGTGTGAGGACATCTACATGCTTGCGTATCTGTTTCAGCCTCTCTTTATGACGGACGCCGAAACGGTGCTCCTCGTCGACTACGACAAGTCCGAGATTTTTAAAGACCACATCCCTCTGTAAAAGCCTGTGGGTGCCGATGATAATGTCGGTATCACCCCGTTTCAGTTTTTCGACACTCTCCTTCTGCTCTCCGGAACTCCTGAACCTGCTCAACATATCTATCTGAACGGGATAGGGGGCGAAGCGTTTTGTGAAAGTGTGGTAGTGCTGCTGTGCCAGAACGGTAGTAGGAACGAGAATGGCAACCTGTTTCCCGTCAAGGACGGCCTTAAAGGCGGCCCTCATGGCAACCTCGGTCTTGCCGTACCCCACATCACCGCAGACAAGCCTGTCCATAGGCCGCCCTCTCTGCATATCATCAAGGACCTCTCCGATTGCCCTCTGCTGATCCTCTGTTTCCTCGTACTCAAAGGAGGCCTCGAACTCGGCGAAGATGCTGTCCGGCCTGGAGAAGCTGAACCCTTCGACCACGTTCCGTGCGGCATAGAGTTCGAGGAGCTCTCTCGCCATTTCCTCGACGGCCCTCTTTACCTTCCCCTTCGTCTTGCTCCATCCGCTCCCCCCCAGTCTGTCGACAGGCGGCGTCTTGCCTTCAAAGCCGTGGTACTTGCTGATCAGGTTGAGGCGCTGCGCGGGGAGGTAGAGTCTGTCGCCCCCCTGATACTCGAGAACGAGAAAATCGTTTTCAATCTCCTCAAGATGTAATCTCTTAAGCCCCCGATAGATACCGATGCCGTGATCCGAGTGGACAACGTAATCACCGCTATCCAGGTCCTGAAGCTGAGTGAGGAAGGCCTCGAGCCTCCTGGAGGGAGGGGGCCTCCTCTTCACCCTTTCACCGAATATCTCATCTTCCGTAACGATTGCCAGACTCAGATCATGAGCCCTGAAGCCCGACCTCAGCTCTCCGATGATGATGGAAGCCTTCCCCTGGGCCACCGGCACAGACGTCACGCTGGTGCTGAGCGGACCCGGGGTCCCCCGCGGAAGGGTGGTGCCCGG
>JBHHXU010000038.1:0-9472 GCA_046757185.1 Thermodesulfobacteriota bacterium | reverse complement strand
CCGGTCACTATCTGCATGTAGCGGGCAAGGACGATGAGGTCGATCCCCTTCTCCTCGAGGAGCGCCAGCTGCTTCTCCTCCTGTGTCTCCTTGTTCTCTCCGGTAATGGGGAAGCAGTGGTAGTCGATGCCGAAGCGTCTCGCCACCGGCTCCAGGTCAGTGTGGTTGCTGACGATGAGGGGCGCCTCCACCCGCCACTCCCCCGACTGGCACCGTGAGAGGACGTCGTAGAGGCAGTGGGAGAGCTTCGACACGAAGACGGCCATCCGGGGCACCTCGTCCGAGAGGTGAAGCCTCCACTCCATCCCGAACCGCTCCGCTATCGCCTCTCCGAACTTCCTGCCGATCTGGTCGGTCGGTATGGTAAACCCATCAAGATCCCACTCGACACGCATGAAGAATATCTCCCTCTCGGCATCGACATACTGATCGAGGGTGAGAATGTTGCCGTTGTGTCGAGCAATGAATTCGGTGACGGAGGCGACGAGACCTCGCCTGTCGGGACAGTTGATGAGGAGGATTGCGGAGCGGTGTCTACTGCTTCGATTGTTTGCCATAACGAGGACTGGAGGCTGTAACCACTGTCGGGTCACCGTGCGTGATAGAGGCCTTCTCCTCCCATCCATGCCGGGTTCAAGTGCTTGTCTCCTGTAACTGAACGGTGTGACCCCCTATTGCTGATCGGCATTCCCACTACCGAAACCCCACATTCCTCCACGGAGCAAAGCAACCCGCAAACTCCATAAGAGCCGCCCTGTTAATGCATATCTCACGATAGGGGACAGAGTGGACCATGGTCTTTGAGATGGTGGAAGAGAGATTCTTGGATTCGGAGAGTGTTAAGAAATCGCTGTACTCTTTGATGATATCTGTCGAAGAGCTGTATGCATCTTCATGGAGGATGAGGTTGGTTCTCTCCGACCGGATCGTCATGATTCGTGACAGGATATCGATTGCGCTTCCAAGGAAGTCCGTTCTGGTCCTCCTCATCCTCTTGGCGGCACCGTAACTTATCCCCCCCCTTATGGAGAAGGGGTATTTCTCCGTCCCGGCAACACTTGCCATCTGTGATGTCACCTGATCGATGAGGATGAAACACTCGAAGAGGGGACGGAATGAGGGGGCGGCAAGAAATACCGCGTCGCCTATCTCCTTCAGGAGCCGCACCTCGGCGCAGGGGGTGATAATCGAGTGAATGAGAGCAAAAAAGGTCTCTCCGCGAACATACCCCTCTCTCGGTCCGTAGAGTATCCTGAAATTGGTGCTCCCCGCGAGGTCGATCATCCCCCAGAACATCGTGGCATCCGGCAGACGGTCAAATGCCGCGGCGAGATACTTCCTTTCCCTCATCATATCATTCTGAATCCTCGTAGTGTACTCACCTATCTTCATCTGAACACCCTCTCCCGCTCCTGACAGCACATATTATTTATAGTTCATGGCACTGCTCTCTACGGCGCCGGGCCTCCGGCTAATGTAATACATTTCAATCGGGATTGTAAAGGGACGGCTCACAACCGGTCACCTCCCCCCCTCGTGGTCACATCATGTCGTGACACCGCCGTACGGTATGCCTGCCAGCTCCGACATCTCCCTCTTGAAGGTTGTCAGATCCCTCGGTGAGAACCGGTTCAGGTGATCGTGTCCACAGGCGCGGGCAAGGAGCTTCATCAGCTCGACAGAGGCGTCGAAGAACCGGGCCAGCCTCTCCGCCGACTTCTCCACATCCAGCCTCGCGCGGAGGTGCTCCTTCTGTGTCGCCACGCCTACAGGGCAGTTATCGGTATGACAGGCACGCATCGCTATACAACCGATGGCCTGTAGTGCCGCGTTTGCGACGGCAACGGCATCAGCACCGAGGGCCAGGGCCTTGACAAAGTCCTCCGGCCTTCGGAGCCCTCCCGTGATCACCAGGGTGATATCGGGGCGGTTGATGCTGTCCAGATAACGCCTCGCCCTTGCCAGCGCCGGTATGGTGGGAACCGAGATATTGTCCCTGATGATGAGCGGCGCCGCGCCGGTGCCGCCGCCCCGGCCGTCGAGGATGATGTAATCCACCCCGACCTTCAGGGCCGCATCGATATCGTCCTCGATATGCTGTGCCGAGAGCTTGTAGCCGACCGGTATGCCGCCGGTGGCCTCGCGCACCTCATCGGCAAAGACCTTGATTTGTGAGAGGTCTGTCCAGTCGGGAAATCGTGCGGGTGAGACGGCCACCTCCCCCTCATCGAGGCCCCTTATCTCAGCTATCCTTCCTCTTACCTTCTTCCCCGGCAGGTGTCCACCGGTCCCCGTCTTCGCCCCCTGCCCCCCCTTAAAGTGGAAGGCCTGACACCACTTTACCTTCTCCATGGAGAAACCGAAACGACCCGACGCAAGTTCATAGAGGTAACGGGAGTTTGCCTCCTGCTCCTCAGGCAGCATCCCCCCCTCGCCGCTGCAGATGCCGGTACCCGCCTTCTCGGCCCCCTTTGCCAGGGCAAGCTTCGCCTCTTCTGAGAGGGCGCCGAAGCTCATGTCGGTAACGAGGAGGGGGATCTTCAGGGTGAGGGGCTTCCCGGCATTCGGCCCGATGACGACCTCCGTACCGACCTCCTCCTCGTCTAACTTGGGAAAACGGGCGAGCTGGGCCGTCACTATCTGGATGTCGTCCCACTTTGGAAGGGACTTTCTTGAAACCCCCATCGCCCCTACGGGTCCGTGGGGGCCGTATCTGGTGAGCCCGTGTTCTGCCAGGTGTTGAATATAGTGTACGTGGGGCTCATCCGCCGTGCCGGTGGGGTCGGCATACTGACCCAGATACTGCTCCCTCTGATAGGGTTGGGGGTTCACCTGCGCCCACTCCCGCACCTCATCCTCATCGACCCACACCCTCCCGTCTTCGACCCAGGCAGAGAACTTCCGCACCGTCTCCTCGTTATTGTAGGCGCTCACACCGGTATCGAGACGGAAATCCCAGCCGTGGACGCCGCAGATGATGTCTTCACCTTTAACATTGCCGTCGGCCAGCAGGGCGCCCCGGTGGGGGCATCGCCCGTAGAGTACCGAGACCGTGTCCCCTGATCGGATGACGACAAGGTCCACATCGGCAACCAGTATGCCGCACGGTCTCTTCTCCTCGAGCTTCTCCCATTCGGCAACGGCAATCGCTTTCATTTTACCTGTCCTCCCTGAAACGGTTAAAGTGAGATTTTGTTATTATAGTCAAAAAGGGGAGGAAGTCGAGATGAAAATGAGCAGGAGAGGTAATAACGGCTGTCCCGATATGTCTTTTAGAATAACCTTGACTGATTATGACTACTCTGGTAGAAAACAACTTTGATTACACCGATTGTACACTGTGTGATAATTACTATTTTTCGTTTACAAGAGGGGGCTGCTCACAATGGATACAAGAATAGAGAAGGATACAATGGGGACGGTTGAGGTTCCCGCCGATAAGTACTGGGGGGCGCAGACACAGCGCTCTCTCAACAACTTCAAGATCGGTGGACAGAAGATGCCGATTGAGGTCATCAGGGCCTTCGCTGTCGTCAAGAAGGCGGCGGCCCACACCAACTCTCAACTGGGGGTATTGCCTCCCGAAAAGACCGATCTCATCTCTCAGGTGTGCGAGGAGATTATTGCCGGCAAACTGGACGATCAGTTCCCCCTGGTTGTATGGCAGACGGGGTCGGGGACACAGTCGAACATGAATGTCAATGAGGTGATTGCAAACAGGGCGCATGTCCTGCAGGGGGGGAAGCTCGGGGAGGGTAAGCCGCCCCTCCACCCGAACGACGACGTGAACAAGTCCCAATCATCCAACGACACCTTCCCCACCGCCATGCACATCGCCGCATATAAGCTGATTGTAGAGAACACCATCCCCAATATCGAACTTCTGAGGAACACCCTGAAGCAAAAGGCCGAAGACTTTAAGGATATCGTCAAGATCGGGAGGACCCACTTGATGGATGCGACCCCCCTCACCCTCGGGCAGGAGTTCTCCGGTTATGTTTCCCAACTGGACCACGGCCTGAAGGCACTGAAGAATACCTTGCCCCATCTGTCGGAACTGGCGCTGGGCGGTACCGCGGTGGGTACGGGGATCAACGCCCCCGAGGGTTTCGCAACGGTGGTGGCGGAGAAGATCGCCGGCCTCACCGGTCTCCCCTTCGTCACGGCTGCAAACAAGTTCGAGGCACTTGCCGCCCACGACGCCCTCGTCGAGGCATCGGGGGCACTGAAGACCGTGGCGGTGAGCCTTATGAAGATTGCCAACGATATACGCCTCCTCGCGTCGGGTCCGAGGTGCGGCATAGGGGAGATAACGATACCGGCAAATGAACCGGGCTCATCCATCATGCCGGGGAAGGTCAATCCGACCCAGTGTGAGGCGGTGACCATGGTCTGCGCCCAGGTCATCGGTAACGACGCGGCGGTTACCGTCGGCGGGATGAACGGTCACTTTGAGCTGAACGTCTTCAAGCCAGTCATGATTTACAACCTCCTCATGTCCGCCCGGCTGATCGGCGACGCATGCAAGTCGTTCCAGAACAACTGCGCCGTCGGCATAGAGGCCAACCTCACCGCCATTAAAGAGAACCTGGAAAACTCCCTCATGCTGGTGACCGCTCTGAACACCCATATCGGCTATGAAAATGCGGCAAAGATCGCCAAGAAGGCGTACAGTGAGGGGAAGACCCTCCGTCAGGCCGCCATTGAGCTCAAGCTGGTAACGGACAGGCAGTTCACCAGGTGGGTAAACCCCAAGAAGATGATAGGGTAACAGCAGGTTTTTAAGCGAGGCCGCCGCCACGCCCCCGCTCTCGAAGCGTGTAGAAGGCGATAGCGGTATGCATGGGGACTCTAAAAGAAAAGGTCCCTCTTTCCCTCCTCCAGCTCCCTCAACTTTTTTATCGTCGCACGTTGGAGCCCCCTGTCCCCCATTGATGACAACTCTTTCCGTATGAGGCTATCTCCCACCTTACAGAGCTCGTCATCACCGAAATCAAGGAGGTACTCCTTGAAGGTCAGGAGCGAGTTGGGGACGCAGAACCGGTGTATGTGGCCCGGTTTTGCATGGTCCATGAACTCCTCCCCCGTCCTGCCGACACGGTAACAGGCGGTGCAGAAGCTCGGGGTAAAGCCGTGAATGGAGACGTTGCGGATGACCTCGGCCGTCGTCCTCCTGTCTCCCACGGAAAACTGACCACACTCATCGTCGCGGTCTCCGCCGGTATAACCGCCCGGTGTCGTCTTCGAGCTGGCGCTGATCTGGGAGATGCCGAGGTGGAGGAGTGTGTCCCTGAAGCCGGCCTCCTCGCGGGTTGAGAGGATCATGCCCGTATAGGGGACGGCAAGCCTCAATACGGCGATGAGCCTCCTGAAGTCTTCATCAGATACACCGTGAGGAGGGCTCTTCGAGAGGGGGGCGCCCGGCGCCGGCTCTATCCTCGGCACGGAGATGGTGTGGGGCCCCACGCCGAACTCGTCCTCGAGGTGGCGTGCATGATAGATGAGTGCGAGGACCTCAAACCGGTAGTCGTAGAGGCCGAAGAGAACGCCCATCCCCACGTCGTCTATCCCCGCCTCCTGTGCCCTGTCCAATGCAGAAAGCCTTCCGGTGTAATCGGCCTTCGCCCCCCGCGGATGCATTTTCTTATATGTGGGCAGATGATAGCTCTCCTGAAAGAGCTGGTAGGTGCCGATGCCGGCAGACTTGAGTCTCCTGAGCCCCTCGACGGTCAAAGGCGCAACATTGACATTGACCCTCCGTATCTCACCGCCGTCCGTCTTCGTTGAGTAGACCACCCCTATGGCCCTCTCGATATAATCTATCCCCGACTGCTCCGGGTCCTCCCCCGCCACGAGGAGGATTCTCTTGTGCCCCTCCTCGATGAGGGCCTCCGTCTCCTGTCTTATCTCATCGGATGTGAGAACCCTCCTCCTCATTCTCCGGTTCTCCCTCCGGAAACCGCAGTAGAGACAACTATTTGCACAGACGTTCGAGAGGTAGAGGGGGGCAAAGAGGACGAGCCGCTTTCCGTAGACGGACTCCTTCACCTCCTGTGCGGCGTGATATATCTCGTCAACAACCTCCCTATCGGTACACTGGAGAAGGATCGCCGCCGCCTCCGGATCGAGCCCCTTGAGGGCGCGTCCCTTCCCGATAACAGCCTCGACATCCTTGAGGGGCGCATCCTCTGTCCTTTCGAGGATTGCGTGGATCTCATCGACGGGGATGCAATTATCCATGGAGACCTCCAATCCCGATATCGGTAGGCGCCCTTCCGAGGGAAGCAAGGAGCGCTAGCTTCTCCGCTATATCACCCCTGACATCGTCACTTTCCGACCCCTTGCCGGGATAAATCGCATACCGTTCACGATATTCCCGTGGGGTAAGGTTGACCATGAGTGAGTTCCCCCCCGCCATGAGCCCCCTCTCAGTCCCCTCCCTTCCAAAGAGCCTCTTCACCGCGGAGGTGACGAGGATATTGCCGTCATGATTGAGGAGCCTCATGACGGCTATCACACCGAGGAGCGTATCAATCTCAACGGGAGGCGCCCCTCCCAGGGGCGTCTCCGGGTGGGGGACGAGGGGGCCGAAGGAGTACATCTCGGCATCTAATGAACCGGCCAGCTCAATGTCATTGACCAGGTCATCACCCGTCTGACCGGGCAGCCCTATGATTGAACCGGTGGCCACGATGTAGCCGATCTCCCTCACCTCCCTGAGGGCTTGTACCCTCTCCACATACCGGCAGGTCCTGTGGAAGCTCTCGTAGAGATGGGGGTTGGAGGTCTCGAAACGCATGAGGATGCCCCTGGCGCCGGCATCGTAGAGCGCTTCGTACGATTCTCTATTCCGCTCGCCGATACTCATGATGAGGAGCACCCCGCACCGCTCCCTTATCATCCTGACAATTTCAACAAGCCTCTCCGTCGTGTAGTGGTCGTCTTCACCGGACTGGAGGACGAGGGCCTTGAAGCCGAGGTCATCGACGGCACGGCAGGCGACATCGACGATCTCGCCGATCTCCATCCTGTACCGTTCTATCCTACTATTCTCACTTCGTATCCCGCAGTAGGCGCAGTCGTTCCGACAGAAGTTGGAGAACTCGATGATCCCGTGGACGCAGCAGGAGTTGCCGTGCACCCGCCGGCGAACCCGGTTTGCCGTTCTGTAGATGAGGCCGAGGTCTTCTCCTGTATCGCATCGCAGGAGGGCAAGGAGTTCATCCCTTTCGAGCGGTGCGCCTGCCTCTGCCCTCTTCAAGATGGCGGCGATATCTGAATCCCCACCCTCCGAAGACAAGGCCCCTTCAGAAAGTTCCCTGTCTCTCTCTTTCAATCTGAAGAAGGTCTCCCGCCATCCGTCGAGTATCCCCTCTGCCTCACCCTCCGCAATCGTCTGGACGACGAGGCCGCCCTGGGCATAGACGAAGTCCCCCACCTTTACCTCCTCGAGGTCGGCATAGGCCTCCTTCCGCTCCCCGAAATAGTCTATAACGGCGATGTTATTTGCGATATCAACTACCCTGCCGGGGATGGCGTAGCACATGGAAAGCACCCCTCCTCGGGAATGGTGTTGGGATATCTGATAAATGCAGTAACCACAGAGAGCACCGAGAAATTTCTGAATTATTCAGGATGAACACAGATTGTCTGGATGAAATACGTAAAAAGGCATTATGTTGTGCGTGGTGCGCAGTGCGTCGCGAGTCGTGAGTTGTGCGTATTGAGCAAAACGATATACGCATCACGATATACGCATAACGAATCTATCCGTGAAAATCCGCGTCCCATAAGGTTATTATAAAGCGATTGCGCAACAAGCGAAACGCAGCCTCTCCCCTCTATTTCGGAGGCCCGCCCTTCAGCGTGGTATCACCGACATCCTTCTCAAAGGGCTTGAAATTCTCTTTAAAAAGATTGACCAGCTCGCGGGCCTTTGCATCGTAATCGCTCTGGTTCCTCCACGACTTACGGGGGGTTAGGATCTCTGCGGGTACATGCGGGCACTCGACGGGGTAGGTCAGGCCGAAAAAGGGCTCGGTCATCGTCGGGACATCATCAAGCTTTCCCTCCATTGCACTGTTGAGAAGCGTCCGTGTATGGTGAATCGATATTCGACGGCCGATACCGTAAGGCCCCCCTGTCCACCCCGTGTTCACCAGCCAGCAGTGTACCCCGTGCTTTCTTATCTTCTCACTGAGGAGCGTAGCGTAGACCGCCGGGTTCCTCACCATGAAGGCGGCCCCGAAGCAGGGGCTGAAGGTGGCTACCGGTTCTTCGATCCCCCGTTCGGTTCCGGCAACCTTTGCCGTATATCCTGAGATGAAGTGGTACATGGCCTGCTCCGGCGTCAGTCGAGCGACGGGCGGCATGACCCCGAAGGCGTCACAGGTGAGAAAGATGATGTTCTTCGGGTGTTCCCCCATGCCGCTCTGCGCATAATTCCGAATGTAGGTTATCGGGTAGGCGGCACGGGTATTCTCCGTGAGCGAGGCATTGTCAAGATCGATGTCCCTCGTCCGGTAATCGATATGAACGTTCTCCAGTATAGTGCCGAATCTCCTCGTGCATTCGTGGATCTGAGGCTCCGCTTCACGGGAGAGGTGGAGAACCTTCGCGTAACACCCCCCCTCGAAGTTGAATATCCCGTTATCGCTCCAGCCGTGTTCATCATCGCCTATGAGGGAGCGGTTCGGATCGGCAGACAGGGTTGTCTTCCCCGTGCCGGAGAGACCGAAGAAGAGGGTGCAATCCCCCTCTCTCCCCCTGTTGGCGGAACAGTGCATGGAGAGGACCCCCTTTTCAGGGAAGAGATAGTTGAGGACACTGAAGATGGACTTCTTTATCTCACCGGCATAGCTCGTCCCGCCGATGAGGATCAGTTTCTCCTGAAAATTGACCAGGATGAATGCCTCCGACGCCGTTCCGTCATGGCCCGGCAACGCATGAAACCTGGGGGCATTGATAACGGTAAACCCGGGAACAAAGCTCTCCAGCTCTGCCTGACTGTTCAGCCTCCTGAACATAATCCGCGCGAAGAGGGAGTGCCACGCATCCTCGGTAATGACGCGCACGGGGATCCTGTAGTCGGGGTCGGCCCCCACATGACAGTCCTGGACAAAGATATCCTTCCCCTGGAGGTAGGCCTGCAACCGGAAGAAGAGGTTGTCAAAGGTCTCCTTCTCGATGGGGCGGTTCACCTCTCCCCACCAGATATCAGACCGGCTCGTCTCCTCCTTGACGACAAACCGGTCCCCCGGTGAACGGCCCGTATAGTGGCCCGTCCTGACGACGAGGGGGCCGCGGCAGGCGAGAAACCCCTCCTTCCGCTTTATCGCCTCCTCATAGAGGACGGGGGGGGTGCACGACCAGAAGACCTGGCCGACGTTCTCTATCCCGTGCCTTTCAAGACCGTAATCGGGGTTGTGCGTTCCGCCTATCATTGCGCCTCCAGATGGTTCGTGTGTTTCAA
>JBHHXU010000037.1:0-9676 GCA_046757185.1 Thermodesulfobacteriota bacterium | reverse complement strand
AGGTCTGAACGATTTCCGAATTGCGATGACAGGAGACAATATTTCATCAAGGTATGCCTATGTCGACAATATTACGGTAACGGCGCAGAATGTCCCAGAACCCTCCACCCTCCTTCTCCTCGGAGGCGGTCTTGCGGGGCTGGCAGTGGTGAGAAGAAAGTTTAAAGTTTAAGGTTTAAAGGGGAAAGTTGAAAATTAAAAGAAGAAAGCTAAGAGCTTAAATGAGACAGGATGGACAGGATAAAGATGAAATCTTGTTAATCCTGTCAAATTACTTGTAATTCCTGGTTCTTGGTTTGAAAAATAGACGCTCACCGGTCTCATTGGCCGGTGGGTGTCATTTTTGATCACTTAAATTTCATTTCTGATGTGATGATCAAGATTCTGTCCTGTCTTCACCTTACATGCTCTCATTCTCCTTAACTAAGGCGAGACCATCCCCGCTTTTCCTCAGGAGTGCTTCCTCCCTTCCTGAGTTGCTTCCCTGAATAGTCCTCATTCTATGGTATTCTTCCATGGAGTTCTCTGTACCTCGGTTGCCTCCTCTAAAATCGTTTTTTACCCTGTGGGGTGAAACCCCTTCGATCCCCTTTTGTCTTTACTTCGCCAGGGCGACTATCTATAATAATCCATTCCTCATATGAAAAAGATGAACTATTCACCATCACTTGAAGAATTTATAAAGATGTCGAAGAAGGGTACGTGTGTGCCGGTCTACCGGGACATACTGGCGGATATGGAGACCCCCGTTTCCGCCTTTCTCAAGATCGATGACGGCGGCAACGCCTTCCTCTTTGAGAGTGTGGAGGGGGGTGAAAAGTGGGGGAGGTACAGCTTCCTCGGCATAGCGCCGCGTGCTGTCTTCAAGAGCAGGGGGAGAGAGGTAGAGATAGTTGAGGACGGGTCGGTTAAACGGCTGGAAGGCGACCCCCTGAGCCTCTTGAGGGAGTTCATCTCCCCCTACGAGGCGGTCCACATCGAGGGGATGCCGAGGTTCTACGGGGGCGCGGTCGGATATCTGGGTTATGACATGGTGAGGCTCTTTGAGAAACTCCCGGCTACTGTCGAAGAGGATCTCGATATGCCTGACTCGTTTTTCATGCTGGCCGATGTGGTGCTGATCTTTGATGGTCTCGAAAACAGGATAAGGATAGTCTCCAATGTTCACTTTAATGACAACACTCCGCCCGGAGAGTTGTATGAGACTGCGACCGGGAAAATAGAGGGGGTGGTGTCGAGGTTGCAGAGCGGGAGGCTTCCTCCCGTTAAGGGGTGTGGCGTATCGGGGGGGGAGATAACCTCCAACTTTACCAAGGATGCATTTGTTAAGGCAGTCGAGAAGTCAAAGGAGTATATACGGGCAGGCGACATTATCCAGGTGGTTATATCACAGAGGTTCCAGACGGAGCACGATGTCGAGAGCTTTAATATCTACCGGGCCTTACGGCTTGTAAACCCCTCTCCGTACATGTTCTTTTTACGGCTCGACGATATTGAACTGGTTGGTTCATCCCCCGAGATTCTCGTGAGGGTGGAGGGGAGGGACATTGACGTGAGGCCCATTGCGGGCACCAGGCCGAGGGGGAGGAGCGAGGAGGAGGATAGGGATTATGAGGAGGAGCTCCTCGGTGACGCCAAGGAGAGGGCGGAGCATATCATGCTCGTCGACCTGGGAAGAAACGACATCGGGAGGGTATCTGAGACGGGCAGTGTCGAGGTGAATGAGTTCATGGCGGTGGAGCGGTACTCCCACGTTATGCACATCGTGTCGAATGTTCACGGCATTTTGAAAGAGAACCGGGACGCCATGGATGCGCTCCGTGCATGCTTCCCCGCGGGGACACTGACCGGCGCCCCGAAGATAAGGGCCATGGAGATTATAGAGGAGGTGGAGCCGTGCAGGCGGTACACCTATGGGGGTGCGGTGGGGTACATCGGTTTTTCGGAAAATATGGATATGTGTATAACGATACGAACCATTCTTATCAAGGGGGGGAAGATATACATACAGGCCGGCGCGGGCATTGTCGCCGATTCCGACCCCGAGTCTGAGTATAATGAAACCATTAACAAGGCCAAGGGGATGTTGAAGGCGGTCGAGATGGCGAGGGCGGGACTTGAGTAGGATAGTTCCCTGGGGAGAGGTAGAAGGACTCCCATGGGTTATGAGGCAGTGCCCTCAAACCGCAATCGCGACTGAATAGTTATGCTGCTCATGATCGACAATTACGACTCATTTACCTACAATCTCGTCCAGTATTTTGGTGAGCTAGACGAGGAGGTGCTGGTCTATCGCAACGATGAGATTACCATCGAGGAGATAGATGCCCTGAAGCCGGAGAGGATTGCCATCTCCCCCGGCCCCTGCGACCCTGAGAAGGCAGGTATCTCGGTGGAAGTGGCGCGGCAATTTGCGGGCAAGGTGCCTCTTTTCGGGGTCTGTCTCGGGTTTCAGTCCATCGGTTATGCCTTTGGGGCGCGTATTGTAAGGGCGGAGAAACTGATGCACGGCAAGACCTCCAGCATAATCCACGACGGGAAAACGATTTTCAGGGATATCGAGAACCCCTTTGTGGCAACCCGCTACCATTCGCTGATTATTGAGAGGGAGACCCTCCCGGCTGTCTTTGAGATAAGCGCATGGACCCAGGAGGGTGAGATCATGGGGATACGGCATAGAGAGCTGCTGATAGAGGGGGTGCAATTCCATCCTGAATCCATATTGACCGAGACGGGGAAGGATATACTGAGAAACTTCCTTGCCCTGTCTTGAGTGAAATCCTCGACTTCCCGTCCCTGTGAGCCCGTGTCGGATGACTGAGCAACAAATCATCTCCCGGTCGTTTCTCTCTTTTCATCCCCTTTTCCGCCCCTTTTACTTTCCCGGTAGACCCTCCCGGGGGATGATTTTCCGGTTCCCAATCCTTTTAAATCCCTTAAATGATTGTCTTATCAGACAATGTATGTTATCCTTATAACCAAGTAATTTTTGTCATTTATATAGGGAAAAAATGGAACAACAAACGTCTCACTCACTCTCGGAGTATATCGATCTTACCCTCTGGAACGAGTTTCAGGAGAGCCTTGCTGCTATCCTGGGTATCTCTATAGCGCTCTACAAAACTGACGGTACCCTCCTGGCCCCTCCGAGCAGAGGGGACAGAATCTGTGAATTAATTGAAAAGCGGACAACAAGGGGGCTGGAGCTCTACCGGGATTCGTACAGGAGAGCGATTAAGAAGGCCCTCCAGTCGGGAGAACCCTTTGTCTACCGATGTTTTACCAATCAGTATGTCTTTGTCATCCCGGTTACCCTCGATAAAGATCTCTCCATTGCTATAATCGGCGGCCACGTCTATCTCTCCGAGGAGAACTTTAAGGAGTTCATAGAAAAGTCGGCCGACCTCGGCCTGGACGACCTTTCTATGAGTGGATTGAAGAAGAGCATCAACATCGTCCACCCTCAGGAGTTCTTCACAAAACCGCATATTGTAAGTACTGTAACCGTTCCCTTCCTGCGGAGCCTCTATCTGAAGGGTTATTTTGAGAAGGGGTACTATCAGATGCAGAGTGTTATTGAGGCGACGATACCGGCTCAGTTGCCGGAGAGGGAGGATGATATCTACCGACAGGTTTTTAACACCCTCGGTGTGCTCTTCGATGTCGATACTGCATGCCTCATGGTTCAGTCGGATAAGAAGAGATACACAACCCGCGCCACCTTCGGGCGGAAGAGAAGCCTGGTGGCGAACTGGGTGGCGACCGACTCTATGGGAATGATGAAAAATGTCGTGACATCGAGGAAAGCCGTCAGCTGCAAGAATCCTTCTGAACTGCAGAAGATGGGGCTCTCGAAAGAGATATCGTCACTCTATGTCTTCCCCATGTTGTCGTGGGATAATGTCTCAGGTTTCCTCTGTATATTTAACACCGGGTTGTCGAGGGAGTCTGCAAAGCTCATTACCATGTTGGCGAACCAGCTTTCCATTGTGATGGAGGGTTTTAAGGGTGATCACGACGTTAAGAAGCGCTATGGCGGTCTTGAACTCCTCCAGGACATCTACCAATCGATTGCCCCCGTACTCGACCGGAAGGACCTCTATGATACTATCTTGAACAAATCGGCGGAACTCGTCGGAGCGGAACAGGGTTCACTCATGATGTTGGACGGTAAAGATAAAACCCTTGCCGTTAAGGCAACGAAGGGTATCGACAAGAGAATCCTCGAAAAGGTCAAGGTTAAGGTCGGTGAAGGTATTTCCGGGACGGTGATTGAAAAGGGGATAGCTATTATCGTAAAGGATATCGAATCGGAGCTCTCTGCCAGAAAGAGCCGTCCACGATACAAGACGGGATCTTTCGTCAGTCTTCCGTTAAAGGTTGAGTCCCGCACCGTAGGGGTGATTAATATCTCCGATAAGATTACAGGGGAAGTTTTTTCAGAGGATGACCTGCAACTCCTCCAGTCCTTTGCGTGCTACGCCTCAATAGCCCTCGAGAGGGGAGCTTACTACAGGATGTCGGAAGAGTTGAAAAAGATATCGGTAACCGACGCGTTAACGGGACTCCTCAACAGGAGATACTTCCAGGAGAGGCTCTTTGAGGAGGTGGAGCGTTCGAAGCGTCAGAACAAGCCGTTCACCCTCTTTATCATCGATATAGACGATTTCAAGGCATTCAATGACCGATACGGTCATCTGGCGGGTGACGAGGCGTTGAAGCGGGTTGCCCACGCCATAAGGGATGCCGTCCGTTCAATAGATGTCGTCTCGAGGTTGGGCGGCGAGGAGTTCAGCGCCATCCTCCCTTATACGACAAAAACCGCCGCCTACGTTATAGCGGAGAGGATACGCCGGGGTGTGGAGGAGGTCAGGTTTATGGGGGAGAACATACCGCCCGACCAGTGGTTGTCGATCAGCCTCGGTGTTGCCGAATTCCCGGTCGATGCGAATACTATCGATGAGCTCATCGACAAGGCGGATAAGGCGATGTACCTTGCCAAGGCGAGGGGGAAGAACAGGGTTATCGGCTATGGACAGTAGAATGATATTCAGTGTGTGTCCGGAGGAGGAGTACTTCGGTAGGAGCAAAGTCATCGAGGATATCTATGACTTTGCGACGAGTTCCGTAAAGCCCCCCTTCGGCATCTACCTCGTCGGGAAACGGTGGATGGGGAAGACGGAGGTGTTGAAGAGGGTCTACCACCGCCTCTTCCGGGACCAGGAGAAAGTGGTTCCCTTCTACTACCGGTTCAAGACCTATTACACCGTTGAAGACTTTGTCTACGATTATCTCAAGAACTTCTCACGCCAGTACCTCGCATTCCTGGAGAGAGACCCTGCCATAGTGAGGGAAGAGTTCACGATTGAGAAGCTTGAACGAACCCTGAGAGACAGAGGGTGCCGTGAGCTCTCCTGTTTCCTCGCTTTGTATCGGAGAGGGGAAGGGGAGTGCGGTAAGATGTCCACCCTGAGAGGCGCCCTCGCCGCCCCTTTTAAGACGGCCCTTCTTCACGATACTCCCCTCTTCCTGAGCCTTGACGACTTCCACCACTCCGCCAGGATACCCCTCCATGAAGGGGGGGCGGGTATTCTGGGGGAGTATATGAAGGCGCTGATGTCGGGGGCAGTCTCCTACCTGGTGACAGGATATGTGAAGAAGATAGCCGGTTCCGGTGTGTTTCCCGGCGCTGTAAAAAGCATAGAGCTTGCCGCTCTGGACAGAGAGGCGTCCTATGGGCTGATGGAGGAGATGTGTCGGAGGCACTCCGTCAACTATGACGGGGATGTTTTGACCGTTGCGGCGGAACAGTTGGGAGGAAACCCCGCCTATTTGAAGAGTGTTGTGGGGGCCGCCTCCCAGAAGGGGAGGAGGGGGTTGATAACCATCAAGGAGTTCATAGATATCTACGTAGATGAGGTGGTTGAGGGGAGCATCGCCTTATCTCTCGCCTCGGCAATCACCCTCCAGAGCCTAGATACACTACGTCTGCTCCATACCTGTATCCGTTCTCAAACGATTACCGATGAGGAGTTAATGGAGGATAGAGCGTATGATAGTGAAGGGATAAGAGATTCATTGGCGGCCCTCGGCGACCTCTATCTCCTGGATGTCGATTGTGGTCTGGTCAGGTGGATCGGCGATAGGGTAATGGAAGACTATGTTACTTCCCTCTACGAGGCTCGTGTCGAGGGGAGATCGATGGCCGAGATAAAGGCGCGGTTGGCCCGGGAAAAACTCAAAGAGGGCTTTTCTCTCCAGGGCGGGCAGGCAAGGGGAAATATCGAGGGAGAGGTGCAGGAGCTCATCGGCAGGTTTAACGGCCAGAGGATTCCACAACTGCTCTTTCGCAATCAGGACTTTCTTGCGTGGCTCAATGAAAAGGGGGCTGATGGCGTCTATGACGGAGATGTACTGCCGCTGCCCCATGTTGCCGGGTGCTCCGGTAAAAGGGAGGGAGGGTTCACCATCCTTGTCGCCCACGGTTTTAGTAATGGAAGGTATGACAGTGATAATGAGGTCAGGTGGATTGTCGGTGTAAAGGAGACCCCCGCCTCTGTCCATCTCGGTGATGTTGAAAGTTTCATAAGGCGATGCGGCGCTGTGAAGGGGGGGGTGGGAGCTTCAGGGGTCAAGATCGTGCGGTGGATGGTAGGGAGGGAAGGATTTACCGGTGAGGCATTGAAGCGATTGAATGTAGAGGGAATATATACGACAGACGGGAGGCAGCTCGACATTATGCGCGACTTAATTGCCGGCAGAGAGAAGGAGCTTCTCAGGGGCGACATTGGAGATATTGCCCCCCTTAAGGAGTTTGAGATTGTCCTCCCCATGTCGGGGAGGGCGGAGCTTGTGGCGGCACGGGCGGTCGAGGAGGTCGGGGGGGAGATGGGATTCGAGCAGGATACGACTGATCAGATAAAGACGGCCCTGGTTGAGGCCTGTATCAACGCCATTGAGCACAGCAAGGTGAAGCACGGGAAGGTCTATTGCCGTTTTGTTGTGGGGAATGATCGCCTGATTCTCCATATCAAGAACAGCGGAAGGGAGTTTGACTGGAATAAGAGATCAAAGGGCGATTCAGTTGTCAACCTTTCGGGGCACTCCAGGAGAGGTCGCGGGATTGAGATGATGAGAAAGCTCATGGATGAGGTGAGATTCGAGAAGATGCGGGACGGCACGAAGCTCGTGATGGTGAAATATCTGAAGAGAGAGAGAGGGGGGAGAGATGAACGGAGAAACTAGAGGCTTCAAGGAGTTCGGAGATTGCGTTGTCCTCTACCCCGATAATTACCTGAACGATATCGAGGGTGAAAAGATAGAGGATGAGTGCAATGAATTCCTCAAGAAGGGGACTCGGAAGGTCATTATTGACTTTTCCAATACCGATATCATCAACTCGATCGGGATCTCCATTCTGGTGGGTATCATGGAGAAGATTCGGAGCGAGGAGGGCTTTATCTGTTTGTCGGGTCTTAAAAAGGTGAACCACGATATCTTCAATATGCTGGGGCTCATCAAGGACGTTCCGACCTTTACAACAGAGAAAGAGGCGTTGGAACAGTTCGTGGTGAACGACAGGTAGGGAGACGATGAAGGAACTCGATTTCAGGCTGGAGAAACTGCTCTTCAACCTCGATGCCCTTGCCGAGCTGGGCGAGGTGCTCACATCACCGGAGGATTACCAGAGGATTGTCAGGTCGTCCCTCTATATGATTATGGGAACCTTCTCCGCATCGTCGGGGGCCATCCTCCGGTATGATAAAAAAGTGAGGTCGGTGAAGCCTATCGTTTCCAAGGGGGTAGGCAATGAAAATGACATTGCCCTGGAGTTGAGTGAGCTTCAGATAAAGGAGATGGCCGGCCTGAAGAGGCCTGTTGACCTTAAAGAGGCTGGTGCATTGCAGGGGCCCCTTGAGACACTGAAGACCGACCTGGAAAGGGTAAAAGCGCGGATTGTTGCGCCTCTCGTCGTGAAGGAGGAATTTCTCGGTTTTATAACGGTTAGCGGAAAATTCTCCGGTGATGAATACACGAAGGATGATTTCAGGCTTCTGTCCGTTATGGCCCACCACATTGCCGTGAGTCTTCATAGTCATTCCCTTCTCAACAAGCTCATCTACAAGTATGGGGAGAACAGGAAGCTGTACGACAACCTGAGCCGCATCTACTACGACACCATCCACGCCTTCGCCGCCGCTATCGATGCGAAGGATGCTTATACGAAGGGTCATTCCCACAGAGTTGCGACCTACTGCGCCACTCTTGCCAAGGAGATAGGGTGGGGCGACGAAGAGACGGAGGGGATAAGGATTGCGGGACTTTTGCACGACATAGGGAAGATTGCCGTCGACAGGTCGATTATCAACAAGGAGAGTCCGCTCACGAAAGACGAGATGCTCGAACTGAACTCCCATCCGGTCATCGGGTATGATATCCTTTCAAGAGTGAAGTTTCCCTGGGACGGTGTATCGAAAATGACCCGTAACCACCATGAGAGGATTGACGGCAACGGTTATCCGGACAGGTTGCGGGGGGATAATATCCCCCTTGGGGCAAAGATTATGTCACTTGCCGATGCCTTCGATGCCATGACTACCGACCGCTCCTACCGGATGGCCCTCTCTGCTGAGGAGGCCCTGTCGGAGCTGCAGAGGCACAGCGGAAAGCAGTTCGATGACCATGTGGTCCAGTCGTTTCTCTCCATACTCTACAAGGAGATTTCAGGTGTTAACAAGCCTTCCGTCCTACCACTCTTGAGCAGTGAGATTAACGAAGAATTGAAGGCTATGGCCGGAAACGGTACGTTAAGCGTGGTGGATACGAGAGTAAACCGACGTCAGCTTTAAACCGTCTCCTGAAGATGGTTATGGTAAGTGGTCAATAAAGTACCTTGTTTTTCTTCCGAGACTTTAGTATGATTCCTTCACAGAGAGAGGGTTAACCTGACAGCCGAAAAGGTTATCCGGCTCCCTTACCCCCCGTGGCCGGCGCTTTCGGCAGGGATGGAGGGGTGCTATTGTTTCAGGTAGAGACACAGCGTGCCCACTTCCCCGCCTTCATCTTTTATACAACAGGTAGCCATCGGCTTCATAAGGCAATATAAGCATGTGAAGAGAAACAGTGCGTGGTTAATCCCCGGCATACAGGAAGAGTGATATGAATACGAGGGACTTCAAAAAAGAGATTCAGATTCACCTTGAGGCGAGATACCCCGCGTTGTGGCTGGTCTCCTTTGAGGAGCGGAGGGTTGAGAAGATCGTCGAGGAGCTCTGCGCTGAAATGAGCTTCAAATACTGGTCGTGGTCCGTGTCGCGGGGGCTCTACTCCGGAGAGAAGAAGAAGCGGGAGCCTCTGGGGCGGGAGAAGATACTGACCACCATAGAGGAAAGGATACTCAAGAATCCGGTGGACAACAACCTCTTCCTCCTGAAGGATGTTGCGGGCTACTTCCACTCCCATGAGTTCCTGAGGAGGTTCAGAGACCTCCCCGCGATCTTCGATGACCGTCACTCCATCAATTCGGTCTGCATACTCTCACCGACTCTAACGGAGGTTCCCCCCGAACTGGAAGAGGATATCGTCATCCTCGAACTCTCCCTCCCCGACTATGACGAGATAGAAGAGATGGTCTCACAGACCTTCAGCAAGATGATCCCCCAGAACTGGCACCCCT